>DAOVXE010000112.1 GCA_030636285.1 Candidatus Falkowiibacteriota bacterium
AATCAAGATTTCCACCAACCTAATCTCCTACCAGTGCCGAAAATTTTGTTTATTTAGATTTATTGTCTGGCAATCCTAAAGAATATGTGCATTTTCACAGAACTATTGCCGGCTCAGAGATTGATTTTATTATTGAAAAAGAAGATGGGAAAAATATTATTTGCGAAGTAAAATACAGGCATAAAGTAAAAATTCCGCTGGCTATGAAAAATTTTCAAAAAAATTATCCTGACTTGGTCGGGCAGAATGTTATAATTACTAAGAATTTGTTAAAAAAAGAAAATAATGTTTACTACTTGCCGGTTAGCCTGTTGCCGTTTGTTAATCTGTATAATTATAAAATTTGATAAATTTGTAAATTGATATAGTTATAATATATAGGGAAACTTTTTAAAATTGTTTCCCCTATATAAAATATAAATAAACTTCATGGTTACCAAAGAGACACTGGGACAAATAATCTTGGATTTTCAAAAAATAAAATTTATTCCTTTATGGAAATGGATGTTAAAACAATAAATTTAATAAAATAAGCGAAAAATTATGTTTATGATAAAAAACAGTTTATTAAAAGCGCCGCTGTTGATCGTGATAGCGGCAGTGGTGGTGATCTCCGTTTTAGCGGTTAATATTTTTGTAATGGCCTGGACCGCGCCCACGGCTGATCCGCCAACAGGAGGGCCGACAATATCCGGCAGCCCCTGGCAGGACGGCATTAATCTTGGAGATGTTTATTATTCCGGCGGCAATGTCGGCATTGGGACGAATAATCCCGGAGCTGCGTTTGATGTAGCAGGAACCGTATCTGCCACTGCATTTTCCGGCAACGGCGCCTCGCTAACCAGCCTTAACGGAGATAATATTACGGACGGCTCAATAGACGCATCGGAATTAGCCGCTAATTCTTGCGGCGATAGCGAGATGATAAATGACCCGACATTCTCTTCAATTACTTTAGGCGGGGTGAACAAAACAGATTGGCCTAGCGTAGGAGGATCGCTAGTATGTCAAACTAAAACAGCTACCTGTTTAGGAACTCCTGGTTCATGTGTTGCTACTACTCCCGTTTGTGATGCGGGTTATTTAACAGTTTCTTGTTCAGGGTATAATAGTAGCACAGGCATCGATAATGATTCATTGCGAGGCATAAGAATTAATGCAAATAATTCTTGTACATGCGCGTTTGAAGATTATGGTGGTAATCATATTTATACGTGCCAGAATAGGTGTTGTAAAGTGCAATAACTTTTTTAAAAAATTTTATTTTGAAAATTGTTATCGCGGTGGAATTTTTGGCAAGGAGGTTTTTAAGGGTTAAAATGAATTTGCATATCATATTTTACACTATATTAAATATAGTGTAAAACTTGACAAAATACTAAGTATTTTATAATATATAGATATAAAATTACTTAGTAAATTTATACCTATGAAATTATATCCCAGAAAAGCGCTTGATAAAATTAAGCTGTTTTTAGATAAAAAAACAATTATTGTACTGCATGGATCAAGGCAGGTTGGAAAAACTTCAATAATGCAATATTTGATAAAAGAATATTTGCCTAAGAACAAAAAAATTAAAGATAGTAATATATTTTATTTTGATTTAGAAGATTTTGTTTATTTGGATCTATGCAATAGCGGCGCTGATAAAGTAAAACAATATATCTTTGACAAAGGAGGCGGTTTAAAAGAAAAAATATATTTATTTATAGATGAAATTCAATATTTGGATAATCCGTCTAATTTTTTAAAGCTTTTCCATGATCGCTGGGGAGATAAGATCAAATTAATAGTAAGCGGTTCGTCAAGTTTTGAAATAAAAAATAAATTTAAAGATTCGTTAGTTGGCAGAACTGTAAATTTTGAAATTTTCGGACTTGACTTTGAAGAATTTTTAATATTTAAAAATAAAAAAATAAGCTTATTAAGCAATGTGAAAGCAATAAATAATGAACTGCTGGATTTATATAGAGAGTATGTTTTTTTTGGAGCTTATCCGGCGGTTGTTTTAGAAAGAAAGATTGAAATAAAGTCTTACATTTTAAAGCAAATTATTAATACTTATATTAAAAAAGATATTAAGGATTTGGCTGACATCAGGGAAGTTAACAAATTTAACCGATTGATCAGGGTTTTAGCAGGTCAATCAGGCAATCTTCTTAATATTTCAGAATTATCCGACACATTAAACCTATCCCAGAAAACAGTGGAAAATTATATATTTATTTTAGAAAATACGTATATTATAAAAATAGTTTATCCTTTTCATAAAAATATTCGCAGCGAGCTTTCTAAAATGCCCAAGGTATATTTTGAAGATACCGGTTTGATGAATTTATTGGCTAATAAAAGATTTTTAGAGCAAATTACCGGACAATTATTTGAAAATTCCGTTTATAGCGAATTAAGAAAAAATATTGAAGTTGAAAATATTAATTTTTGGAGAACCAATATCGGACAGGAAGTGGATTTTATAATTGAAGAGAAAAAATTAATTCCCATTGAAGTAAAGTCGCGTTTTTTAAATAGAAAATTATCAGGTCTAAAATATTTTATGGATAAATACGAGGTTAAAACCGGATATGTTTGCGTTTTAAAAAAAGGCGAAGATATAAATAATAAAAAAATTATGCCGGTTTATCCTTGGCAGTTGAGTAGCGTGTTCGGTGATAATTTTTCATGACGACAGCCCCATATTAGAAAAAATACTAAATATCAAATATTAAATATGGCGAAAATTAAAAAAATTAAAGCAAGAGAGATTTTAGATTCGCGCGGCAATCCTACGGTTGAAACCGGGGTTGAGTTGGATAATGGCATTGTTGCCAAAGCCAGCGTGCCGAGCGGCGCCAGTACCGGCATACACGAGGCCTGGGAATTGCGCGACAATGACAAAAAGCGTTATAACGGCAAAGGCGTGCTTAAGGCAATTAATAACGTAAACACCAAAATAAATAAAGCTTTGGCCGGTATGGACGCTGTTAAGCAGGAAAAAATAGATGAGAAGATGATCAAACTGGACGGGACCAAAAACAAGAAAAAATTGGGAGCCAATGCTATTTTGTCAGTTTCTTTGGCAGCGGCCCGAGCCGGAGCGCGAGTTAAGGAGCAAGAGCTTTATGAATACATTCGGAAGACTTATAAATTCGGTCGCGGCAAAATAAAAATGCCGACCCCGTCGTTTAATATTTTTAACGGCGGTACTCATGCGGACACAAATCTGGATTTTCAGGAATTTATGATATTACCCCTTATCAAAACCACCTTGGCGGAAAAAGTTAGAATGGGAGCGGAAATATTTCATGAGCTGGGCCATGTGCTTAAGGCCGCCGGGCTGGATACGGACGTGGGTAATGAGGGCGGTTACGCGCCGGATATTCATTCCAGCATTCAGGCGCTGGAGTTTATCAGCGCCGCTTGTCTTAACGCCGGCTATCAGCCGGGCAAGGATATCGGTTTTGGCATTGATGTCGGCTCCAGCGAACTATATAATCCAAAAACCAAAAAATATATTTTTAAACTGGACAATGCTATTTTTACCAGTGCAACGCTCACCAGCCTATATTATGAATGGTTTAGAAAATTTCCTGTTATTTCAATTGAAGACGGGCTGGGCGAAGACGATTGGGTTGGCTGGCGCGAGCTAAACAAAGAGCTGGGCCAAGAGATGCTCCTTATAGGTGATGATTTGTTTGTTACCAATATTGACAGGCTGCGAAAAGGAATTAAGGAGAAAGCAGCCAACGCGATCCTTATTAAGCCCAATCAAGTCGGCACGCTTACCGAAACAATGGCGACAATTAAGCTGGCCCAGAAGCATAATTTAAAAACCATGGCCTCTCATCG
>DAOVXE010000132.1 GCA_030636285.1 Candidatus Falkowiibacteriota bacterium
AGCAAAAATTTTTTAAGGAAAATTTTCACAAAATTTGAACATTTATGCCTAAACTGGTGTTTGGCGACAGCCCCATATAGATAGTTTTACGGGCTGTGATATAACGGCTATTATGCAGGGCTGGGGGTCCTGTCACCCGGGTCCGACTCCCGGCAGCCCGACAATATAACCGCCTTTAAGGGCGGTTTTTTTGTTTAATATTGGTTAAAGATTTGACTTTAGATGTTTAAAAATGCTACATTTAAGATAGATTAAACAATTATTTATAAATTATAACCGCCTTTCCCACGGTTATATATGAAAATAATAGATTTACCGCGGCATGAAAGACCGCGGGAGAAGTTAATTGAGCGCGGCCCAACCGGCTTGCGCGACAAGGAGCTTTTGGCTATTCTTCTTCGGACTGGTTATACCGGGAAGAATGTAATTGAGGTGTCAGCCGAGATATTACGCAAGTTCCCAATGAAAAAGCTTTTGGCCATGGATTATGATGATCTTTTGGAGATTAAGGGTATTAATTCAGGTAAGGCTTGCTCGCTTTTAGCGGCGTTTGAGCTGACAAAGCGCGCGCTGGAGGTGGAGGATAATAATTTGCCCACGATCAATTCTGCCAAGGACGCGGTGGCGCAGTTGCAGAAATTGCGAACAGCCAAGAAAGAGCATTTTGTGGTTTTGTATTTGAATGCGCGCAATCAGTTGATCCATAAGGAGACGATCTCTATCGGGACCTTGAATGCGAATCTGGTGCATCCCCGCGAAGTCTTTAAGCCGGCGATTGAGCATTTGGCGGCGAGTATTATTGTGGCGCATAATCATCCGAGTGGCGGGACAGAGCCGAGTGAAGCGGATTTGGAACTGACAAAGAGGCTTAAAGAGGCGGGAAAAATAATTGGTGTTGAAGTGGTGGATCATATAATTATTACTAATGGAGAAAATAAAAGTATATGCTAGTGTTTATTGATGATTCTGGCGATGCTGGATTTAAACTTAATAGAGGTTCAACTCGGTTCTTTGTTATTAGTGCTGTGATATTTGATGATAATCTAGAAGCAGAGAAAGCCGCAATTGCTATCAAAGAAACAAGAAGAGCGCTTGGTTATCCTGATTTTGTAGAATTCAAATTCAATAAATCGCGCAAAAAAATAAGAACAGTATTCCTGAAAGCAATAAATAAGTATGATTTTAGAATAAGATGTTTAGTGGTAGATAAACAACTAATCAGAAGTGATGAATTAAAAAATAATCGCAATTCTTTTTATAGCTATATGATTAAAACTTTATTAAAATACAGTAACGACACGATATTAGATGCGTCAATCAAAATTGATGGCGGAGGCGACCGTACTTTTAGAAGAAGTTTTATAACTTATTTAAGAAAACAACTCAATTCAAAAGAGTCGCATGTTATTAAAAATTGTAAATTAGTTAATTCAAAAAATAATCAACTTATTCAGATGGCCGATATGGTTGCCGGAAGTATTAGGCGCTCTTATACAGATAAATTAGATAGTAAAATTTATAAAAAGATTATTAGTAAACATATTCAGGATGAGTGGCCGTTTAAGTAATAAAAAACAGCCCCTAAAGGGGCGTGTTTCCGACCACGTTCCTAGACTGGTTGTCCCAGCCACACCACCGTCCGGTGATAGTTCGGAATACAGGTCTTTGTATAATTATTATAACATACTTTTTTAAAAAAAATCAAGGAAAAATAAAAAAAATATTGATTTTTTGTTTAATTTCAGGTAAATTTAATTATAATTACCTTTAAATTTTAATTTTTTTCTAAACAAATTATTTCTTTTTTTGGTGAGGGTGGTAGAATAGAAATATAGATTATAATTATGATTAAAATATAGATTTATATGGCAAAAAATAACAACAACCAATCATTTGAAAAAACATTGTTTAAGGTTGCTGACAAATTGCGTAAAAACATTGACGCAGCAGAATATAAGCATGTGGTTTTGGGTTTGATTTTCCTCAAGTATATTTCTGATTCTTTTGAAGAGCATTTTAATAAATTAAAAGAAGGGAAAGGCGATTATGAAGGAGCAGACCCGGAAGATATTGATGAATATAAGGCAGAGAATATTTTTTTTGTTCCACCACAGGCTCGTTCGTCATATCTGCACTCTAGGGCTAAGCAGCCGAATATCGGGATGGACCTGGACGATGCCATGGAAGTGATTGAGAGGAATAATCCGAGTTTGAAAGGAATTTTGCCCAAAGTATATGCTCGTCCAAACCTGGATAAAACCGCCTTGGGCGGTTTGATCGATTTGATTGGTGATGTCGCCTTGGGGGATGAGGCATCTAGGTCAAAAGATTTACTTGGTCGGGTTTATGAATATTTTTTAGGCGAGTTTGCTAATGCGGAGGGAAAGAAAGGCGGACAGTTTTACACTCCAAAATCAATTGTCAGATTGATGGTAGAAATGATTGAGCCGTACAAGGGTCGGGTTTATGATCCGGCATGCGGTTCGGGCGGAATGTTTATTATGAGTGAAAAATTTGTAAAAGAGCATAGTGGCAAAGTAGATGATATTTCTATTTATGGACAAGAGTCTAATCAAACTACTTGGAAGCTCTGCCGAATGAATTTGGCGATTCGCGGGATTGACGGTACGCAGGTGGCCTGGAATAGTGAGGGTTCGTTTTTGAAAGACGCTCATTCTGATTTGAAAGCAGATTATATTTTAGCTAACCCGCCATTTAATGATAGTGATTGGTCTGGTGAGCAATTGCGCAAAGATCCTCGTTGGCAGTTTGGCCTGCCGCCGGTTGGCAATGCTAATTTTGCCTGGATGCAACACATGATATACCATCTTTCACCTAAGGGTATTATGGCCTTGGTTTTGGCCAACGGCTCACTTTCTTCCAACACTTCTAACGAGGGAGAAATACGTAAAACGATTGTAAAAGCAGACCTTGTTGATTGTGTAGTGGCTCTTCCTAAACAATTATTTTATAATACCGGCATTCCGGCCTGTATTTGGTTTATTTCCCGCAAGCGCACCGGCAACGGCGATCGCAAGCGCACCGGCGAGATTCTTTTTATTGATTCCAGCGAACTGGGTTTTATGGCTGATCGCACACATCGGGAATTTACTCAGGAGGATATGAGTAAAATTACCAACACTTATCATGAGTGGTGTAAAAAGAAAAGTAAATATGAAGATATTAAGGGTTTTTGTAAATCCGCCAAAATGGATGAGGTAGAGAAACATAATTTTATTCTTACACCGGGCCGTTATGTCGGTATCCCGGATGAGGAAGACGACGGTATTCCGTTTGCGGAGAAGATGGCGAATTTAACAAAAGACCTTGAAGTGCAAGTGGCGGATGAAGTGAAAATAAATGAAGAAATAAAAAAACAGCTTAAGAAAATTAATATTAATTAACAAAAAATATATGGAAAA
>DAOVXE010000047.1 GCA_030636285.1 Candidatus Falkowiibacteriota bacterium
CAAAAAAGTAATTAACAGGTTGACTGTTAAAAATATTTTTTGTAAAATATAAGAACAAGTTATGCCCAAAGGGCACTAACAGTAGTCGGGAATATTCAAATTCCTTGACTATAAAATAGACAACAACCATGCAAAATCAATTGAAAAAAGCCATAGATCTGGCAAGAAAGACCGGCGATCGGTTAATTGTGTATGATTTGAATACAGGAGATAGCCCTTTTATGGTTATGAGCCTGGATGAATATGAGAAACTGGTAACACAAAAAAGCGGAGTGCGCGGTTTGACAGAAGATGAATTACTTGATAAAATAAATCGCGATATAGCGATTTGGAAAAGTGAACAGGACATGGAATTATCCCAAAAAGAGATTCACAGTGTATTTGAGGTTTCAAAAAATCGTGAGTTCACCCCAATTAACGATATATTGGATAAAACCGACAAGGAAAAACAATTGCCTAAAAGCAATCATTGGCGTATTCCCAGAGATATAAAAGATGGAGCTGAAGAGATAATTGAAGAAGACACTCAATATTTAGAAACTTTATAAATATACTCTTAGAAAATAATATGCATGAATTATCACCCGAAAATCAACATGAAAATCCAGAAAAAATGGATTTTAATAAATTAAACTTTAATGAATTAGAAGAACTTTCTAAAGAAGTTACGGAATTAGCTAAGAGCTCGTTTAAACAAATAGAAAATGGATATAAAAATATAAATGGAGATGCGGTGACTATTCAAGAAACAAAAGGAGTATATGAGATAAGCTCAATTTCTTCTAAATTGTCTGATTTTCATGGTTATGTACTTGATTCTAATAATGAAATTTTATATGGAGGTAATATTGATAAAGAAGAAATGATGAAAGCATTAAAGAAAATGATAGAAGAATTTGGAAATAGAATAATTGAATAAAAAAATATTTAAATATTTAAAATAAAATTATTATTTACTAATTACAATACGGCTGGTTCCCTTAAATATTTGGGAAAAAACCCTTTTTCAGGGGTCGTAAACAATCTTAAAACATGGCAGAAAAATTTGAACGCACAAAACCCCATGTCAACGTAGGAACCATTGGCCACGTGGATCATGGAAAAACCACCCTAACCGCCGCCATACTAAAAGTATTGGCTGCCAAGGGTTTAAGCGCATCTCAAAAGGATGTAAGTCAAATTGATGCCGCCCCTGAAGAAAAGGAGCGCGGCATTACTATTGCTACGGCCCACGTTGAATATGAATCCGAGAACCGGCATTATGCCCACGTTGATTGTCCGGGTCACGCTGATTATGTTAAAAATATGATTACCGGCGCGGCGCAGATGGACGGAGCGATTTTGGTAGTAGCGGCCACGGACGGGCCAATGCCCCAGACTCGCGAGCATATTCTTTTGGCAAGCCAGGTAGGCGTAAAAAACATAGTGGTATTTCTTAATAAGGTGGATATGGTTGAGGATAAAGAACTGATTGACCTGGTAGAAGAAGAAATACGCGACCTTTTGAAAAAGTATGAATTTGACGGCGACAAAATTAACATTATCCGCGGTTCGGCTCTGAAAGCTTTGGAAAATCCGGACGGCGATGACGCCAAATCAGTTGAAGAATTAATAAAAGCTCTGGACGAGTCTATTCCGGAGCCAAAGCGTGATACTGACAAGCCGTATCTTATGCCGATTGAGGATGTATTTTCAATTGAAGGGCGCGGCACCGTAGTAACTGGCCGGATTGATCGGGGAATAGTTAAAGTCGGTGAAGAAATTGAGATCGTCGGCCTTAAAGACACTCAAAAAACCACTGTAACCGGGATTGAGATGTTTAACAAACAGCTGGATGAAGGCCGAGCCGGTGATAATGCCGGAATTCTTCTTCGCGGCGTTAAGAAAGACGAAGTAGAACGCGGCCAGGTATTAGCCAAGCCGGGTACGGTTACTCCTCATACCGAGTTTGAATCTGAAATTTATATTCTAAGCAAAGAGGAAGGCGGACGCCATAAGCCGTTTTTTAAAGGCTATAAGCCGCAGTTTTATATCCGTACTACTGACGTAACCGGTGAAGTTGAATTGCCGGAAGGCACCGAGATGGTAATGCCTGGTGATACTGTTAATTTGAAGATCAAGCTTATTAACCCGATCGCTTTGGAAGAGAAACAGCGCTTTGCTATTCGCGAAGGCGGACGGACTGTTGGCGCCGGTGTGATTACAAAGATCATAAAATAGGTATATAAAGCCCCTCGTAAATCCGGGGGGCTTGATTATAGTTATTTTATAATTAGAATTAATAATAAGAATGCCAGAGAAAAAAAACACGAGTGCTGTTGATGAAAAGCAAGCACCCGCGGATGAATTTAAGCAAAGAATTCGCATTAAAATCAAAGCTTTTGATCACAAAATTATTGATCAATCCACCAAAACGATTGTTGACACTGCTCAGAGGAGCGGGGCGCAAATATTCGGCCCGATTCCTTTGCCAACCGAAAAGAAGAAATACACCATTAACCGGTCAACTTTTGTGCATAAAAATGCCCGTGATCAATACGAAATGCGAACGCATAAGCGTTTAATTGACATTGTTGATCCTTCAGCTAAAACGATTGAAGATTTAACCAATCTTAGCTTGCCGGCCGGAGTAGACGTGGAAATAAAAATGTAAGATAGAGGTGCATTTGCGTATTTTAAATTATTAGTGTATAATCCAAATACTTTGAAATGCCATTCTAATGTTTAGACAACTCCCAAAGGGAAAGTGTTTAAACATAATATTGGCAATAAAAGAAAGGAAATCACGACGAAACAAGTAAAACTAGCGATTAATAAGCTATATTTTGGCTGGTTTCTGTTGTGAAACCAGTTTTTTGTTATTTTTGCTGGCGCAAAAAGCCGCACTATCCGCCTTGGGCGGACGGCACATGCGAATAATTGCTTACAAATTTATGTATATCATATATAATGTTAAATTGGTATTCGTAAATTCGTAAATGATTCGTAATTCGTAACGATAATTCGTAACTATGAAGTTTATTTTAGGGAAAAAAATTGAAATGACACAAATCTGGCAAGGCGAAAACGTAGTGGCCGTGACCAAGGTTCAGGCTGGCCCATGCCGGGTTGTGCAGGTTAAGAACAGCGAAAAGGATGGTTATGAGGCAATTCAGGTAGGCTTTGGCAAACGCCATGAGAAGAATATTAATAAGCCGCAACGCGGCCATTTTAAGGGTCTTGATAATTTTCAGCATATTAAAGAATTCAGGGCTGAACCGGGCGAACTAAAGCGTGGTGATACGATTGATGCCGGCACTTTCGCGCCCGGTGATAATATTCAGGTGACTGCCGTTAATAAAGGCAAGGGGTTTCAGGGAGTGGTAAGGAAGTACGGTTTTAAGGGAAGCAAAAAAACCCATGGTAACAAAGATCAGCTCCGGATGCCAGGCTCTATCGGCGCTACCGGACCGGCTCATGTATTCAAAGGCACACGCATGGGCGGACGCATGGGCGGTGAGCAAACCACTATAAAAAATTTAAAAATAGCAGCGGTAGATATTGATGATAATACGATCCTGATCAGCGGCGCGATTCCCGGAGCTAGAAATTCATTGGTTTTGGTTTCAGGTGAAGGGGAGTTGAAGATACAGACGACAGACCACAGACATCAGACGGCAGAAAAGAATATTGAGAAAAATAAAATTGAAGAAGCTAATAAGAAAGTTGAAAGTAAAACTGTAGAGACGCAAAATATTGCGCCTGAAATCGTAGAAACGCAAAATATTGCGCCTGAAAAAGACGTAGAGGCAAAAAATCTTTTGCCTGAAACCCCAAAAGAGGTTGAAAAAGAAGTGGTTGAGGCTAAGGAAAAGGTTGATGAGAAAAAGAAGGAAGATAAAAAATAGTACATTAAATTAAAATAAAAAAAACCAGTAGAGCAGTCAAAACCTGTTTAGTTTTAATTGCCTTACTGGTTTGAAGTTAATCAAAATTTATTTTTGATTTATTACCTTTTAGTAATTTCAAGTATTTCTTGGCGCATTTTTTCGTCTCTTGTTATTATTATTAGATTTTTTATACAGAATCCTTTTGTTTTATTAAAAGTTATGTGTATTTCAGTTGTTTCAAAATCAACCAAAGGTTTATGTGAATCCAATAAAGCAGGTCCGTATGTTTTGTACATAAAGCCTTCTTTGCTCATGAAAAATTTTTCAAGTTCTAACAAAGTATTCGAGTTTATTTCATCTAATACAAATTTTATTTCTGTCATTTTATACCCCTTTCATTTTTAAAGTTCAATAAATTAATATAGCATAGTTTGTTAAAATATGTCAATTAAGGTAAATGTTTATAATCAAAAAGCTGAAGCAGTCGGTGATATTAAATTATCCGATAAGGTTTTTGGTTTGAAAACTAATGAAGCGCTGGTGCATCAGGCAATGGTAACGCAGATGGCTAATGAGCGTCAGAATCTGGCGCACACCAAGGACAGGAGCGAAGTTCGCGGCGGCGGCAGAAAGCCATGGGCGCAAAAAGGAACCGGCCGGGCCAGAGCCGGCTCAAACCGTTCACCGATCTGGATGGGCGGCGGCGTAACCTTTGGGCCCAGGAGCGAGCGTAATTATAAAAAGCAGATAAACAAAAAAATGAAGCAAAAGGCGCTGTTAATGGTGCTTTCCGACAAAGTTGCTAATAATAGTTTGACTGTTATTGAAAGTTTTGATATAAAAGAATTTAAAACTAAAACAATTGATAGTTTACTTAAAAAGATTAATGACAAAAAAGATGAAAAAAGAAGCGTACTGATAATTAATGACAAAAAAGACGAAAAAACGAAATATTCAAGCAAAAATTTAGTTGGAGTTAAATATATTAATATTGATAATTTGAATATTGTTGACCTTTTGGCTAAGAGAGGCGTTGTAATCAGTAAAGATTCAATTAAAATAATAGAAAAACAATATAAATAACTCGTATTACGCACTTATCACGTAAAAAAAGTTATAATAAATGTAATTTAAACAAAAACGAGAATAAGAACAAGTTTTATCTTAGCATTTTTGTTTAAATTACATTTATTATAACTTTTTCTAAGGTAAAAATATTTAATGCGTAAGGTGAGTAAATAATATATGGGATTGTTTGGCAGAAAAAAGAATAAAGAAGAAAAAGATTTGGCTGAAAAGAAAGCGGACGCGGTTTCCTCCTTCGCTAAAGCTCCCCACGACGCCAAGGCTTTGAGGGGCAAGTCGGCGGACAAGAAGGCAGGAGAAAAAACAAAATCGGCCAGTGTTAAGAATTCAAGCATGAAAGACCTTTATCAGGGAAAAGACAGGCCGGGTAAAATCACTAAAGAAAAAGCTGGAAAAGAAGTTAAAAAGAAAAAAGGCGTTGGCCGGGCTTATCGGATACTTATAAAACCTTTGATTACGGAAAAAGCGGCTATTTTGAATACGGAGAGTAAATATGTTTTTTCAGTAGCCACTGACGCCAATAAAATAGAAATTACCAACGCGGTTGAAGAGGTTTACGGGATCAGGCCGATAGCGGTTAATATAATCAAAGTAAGCGGTAAAAAGGTCCGTTATGGCCGCACTTTTGGCAAGCGTAAAGATTGGAAAAAAGCGATCGTGGCTTTGCCCAAGGGCAAAAGTATAAATATTTATGAAGGTGTTTAGTAATTGATATATGGGGATTAAAAGAAAAAAACCAATAACGCCGGGCTTGAGAGGAGCCAGCTTTGACGACTTTAAGGATATTACCAAAAAGAAACCGGAAAAAAGTTTAACCAGGCCAAAGAAGAGAATTAGCGGCCGGAATAATCAGGGGCGCATTACAGTACGGCACAGGGGCGGAGGCGCTAAGCGCAGTATTCGTGTTATAGATTATAAACGGGATAAATATGATGTACCGGCCAAAGTTTTTTCAATTGAGTATGATCCGAATCGAGGCGCCAGGATTGCTCTGCTTAATTATAAAGACGGTGAGAAACGCTATATTATCGCGCCGGTTGGAATGGGCGTTGGCGAGGAAGTCGTTAGCTCAAAAGAAAAGCAGGAGATCAGGCGCGGCAACGCAATGCCCATTAAGTTTATTCCGGCCGGGATTGCCGTGTATAACGTGGAACTGGAGCCTGGCCGCGGCGGGCGCATAGCCAGAGGCGCCGGTAACTCTATTTACGTAATGGGGGTTGAAGGAAAGTATGCACAGATCAAAATGCCATCAGGCGAGATCAGATTAGTCAAAAAAGAATGTTTTGTTACAGTTGGGCAAGCCAGTAATCCGGATAAAAGGCATATTAAGCTTGGCAGCGCCGGGCGCAAACGCCGTTTGGGATTTCGGCCGACTGTTCGTG
>DAOVXE010000080.1 GCA_030636285.1 Candidatus Falkowiibacteriota bacterium
AATATGACATGCGCAATGCCGGAGTAAAAGCCGGGATGATAACCATGGTGCAAGACGGCGTACTAAAAGCCATGGAAGGGATAACAACGATTGACGAGATTTTCCGCGTTTCAGAATAAAAATAATTATAATAAAGACTATATTTATGATCAATAAAAAATTCATTCAAAAGCTAAAAGAGGAGCATGATGAGCAGAACAGCGAGCGAAGACAGATAATCAGCCTGTCAAACGTGGTTTTACATGATTCAAAACGGGTCATCTTTGCTTTGCACCGGAGCGATCAAAACAAGGCCGAGGAAAGCCTTGGGAGAATCGAAAAAATATCAATAAAACTGGACAAGAAGTTCGGGTATAAACGGATCAATCAGGAGGGTTCGTATAGAGCGGCCGTGGAAGAGTATGTTGAAGCAAAAACTTTTTTTCTGGTGATCAACAACAAAAAAATTGAGAAATTCAAGAATATCAGAATAAATTTTGACGGTTATTTGGGCGGACTTTGCGATCTAACCGGTGAATTGGTTCGCCGCGCCATAAACGAAGCCGCGGCCGGAAATAACGCTGAGGTTAAAAAGGTAAAAAAAATAATCAACGAGATAATGGCAAACTTGGTTGAATTTGACATGACCGGATATCTTCGGACCAAGTATGATCAGGCTAAATCAAGCCTTAGAAAAATTGAGCAGATTGATTATGATATTAAGATCAGAAAATAAAAAATTATCAAAGAAAACACGAACCGTATAAGCCGACAGGATGGTTCGTGTTTATTTTATGAAAAGTATTATAAATAAAGATATGCTCAGAGCTGTGTCCGTTATGATTGGCTATATAATCGGGGTGGGTATGTTTGGCCTGCCTTTTGTGGTTGCCCAGGGCGGGATAGCGCCGTTTTTGGTTTTTATTATTTTTTTCGGCGGAGTTCAGTATTTCCAGCACATGATATACGCCAACATGGTGCTGGTAACTTCGGCTTATCATCGTTTGCCCGGTTATGCCGGCGTTTATCTTGGTACAACCGGCAAAAACATAGTATTCGCCGCTAAAATGGTTGGCAATTGTGGCGCTCTCCTGGCTTACATAATTATTATCGGCATTTTTTTAAATCAGCTTTTATCCTCAGTGTTTGGCGGCAGTGAATTTTTATATTCAACAATTGTTTTTTTATTCGCGGCCGGGGTTGTTTATTTCGGCATTAATACGATTGCCCGGGTTGAAACAATAATGAGCGGGCTGTTAATATTGGTGGTTTTGTTTATTATTATTAAAGGCCGTGTTGCGATTGACATAAGCAATTACCATATACTTGATTGGAAGTATATGCTGATACCGTACGGCGCCACTTTAATGGCTTTGGACGGAAACGGATCTATTCCGATAGTGGTTAAATTGCTTAAAAAAAATCCGAGCCGGGTAAAGCAAGCGGTGCTGCTCGGCACGTTATTGCCTATTATTATTACAGTATTTTTTACTTTAACCATTGTCGGCATATCAGGCGCTACTACCACGCCGGACGCTTTGGTCGGCATAAAGCAAATTCTTAACAATGGGGTGATATTATTTTCTTTGATATTCGGGGTTTTGTCTATGACCACTTCAATTCTTCTGGTAACCGAGGCTGTTAGGGAAACTCTGTGGTGGGATTATAAGGTAAACAAAAATTTGGCCTGGGCCTTGGCGGTTTTTACGCCTTACTCTTTGTTTTTATTCGGGATCAGGAATTTAACCGAAGTTATCAGCTTTGCCGGCGGGGTGGCGGGCGGCTTGTCGGCGATCATGCTTTTGTTGATCTTTAGAAATATGAAAGCGAAAAAACATAATTTGCGAATTTTCAAATGGCAAACCCCAAATTATATAATTTATTTTTTTATTTCTTTGTTTATAGCCGGTATGGCTTATGAGATTTATTATTTTTTGTTTTAAGTTACCCTCACCCCCTGGCCCCCTCTCCTAATTAGGAGAGGGGGAAACGAGCGGAGCGAGTGGGGGAGAGGGATGGGAGAGGCGAATTGCCTGTTTTCTGTCGTCTAATAATATGGATATTGCCTTTAAGTTATTTATAATAATTTTGGTTTCATACGGATTCAGCCGCCTGGCCCGCCGTTTTCATTTGTCCGAGGTGATTGGGATGATCGTTGCCGGTCTGCTCCTTACTGTCCCTTTGGCTTATGAGCATTTGATTTTTGGCCACGAAGCAATGATAAATGGTTTGGCAACGCTTGGCTTGATCACGCTAATGTTTCTGGCCGGTTTTGAGGTGTCCGGCAACCTGCTTTTTAAAGAAGAAAAAGACGCTATTATTGTAACTCTTTTTACTTTATTTACATCGCTTTTTATTGGCACGATCGTTTTTGTGCTCCTGGGTTTTGGTTTGCCAACGGCAATTATCATGGGTATCTGCTTTGGTGTTACGGCCGAAGGAACAAAGGCGCGCGTTTTATTGCAGCTTAAAAAGCTTAAGACCAAGCTCGGAGCGCTTCTTATGGGAACCGGTATTATTAATGATATTATCGGAGTATTTTTGCTTTTGCTTGTAAGCTATATTTTTACTAAAGGTTTTCAAGTGTCTGAATTGCTTACCTTGTTCGCGGTCCTGTTGGCTTTTTTTGCCGGCATAATGGCTCATTATTCTCTGGATCGTTTCAGCGCCAAACTAAAACGAATAGAAAAATTATTACTGTTTACCCTGGTCCCTTTCTTTTTTGTTAATATGGGAATCAAGTTTGATTTTCATTCGCTTAAGCTTGACCCCTGGATCTTATTAGCGGTTTTTCTTACCGCGACGTTGAGCCAAATTTTAGGCGTGTTTTTAACAAAACCGATAACCAGGCTCAGGTTGAAACAATTATTTCTTGTTGGCTGGGGCATGAATTCCAAAGGGGCGGTAGAGTTGGCGATTGCTTATATTGCCCTGAATATCGGCCTTTTGCCGCCCACTCTGTATTCGGCGCTGGTGGTTACGGCCCTGGTTAGCACTATGCTTTTCCAGATAATTATATTCAGAATGGTTAAGAAAAATCCGGGCATAATGGATTAGTTATGATTTACGCATTTATCGCGTAAGGTGAGTTATTAATATGAAAGTAGTAATTATATCTGATATTCATGACAATAATGTAAATTTAAACAGATGTTTAAATTGGTGTCTGGATAATAATGTTAAGGAGCTGATTTGTTGCGGTGATGTAACAAATATCAATACCATAGACATTATGGCAAAGGGTTTTCACGGAACAATACATTTGGTACCAGGCAATATATGTTTATTTGAAGAAGGCGATCTTGAAAAATACGATAATTTGATTTATTATGGAAGCATCGGGCGCTTTAAACTTGATAGATATTCAGTTGGGCTGTGCCATGAACCGTTTCTGATCAAAGAAGTCAACAAATTGGGAAAATGTGATTATATATTTTATGGCCACACTCATAAACCCTGGATTGAAGAGAAAGACAAAGTTAAGATGATCAATCCGGGCACTCTTGGGGGAATGTTTCAAAAAGGCACATTTGCCTGTTGGGATACAACAAAAAATAAAATTGAATTAAAAATATTAGATAAATTATGAATAATTTCAAGAAAGCCGCTACCGAGGCTATAAAAAAAGCCGGAAAAAGATTGCTGAAAGAATATAAGAGTTTTAACAGGGAGTCGGTTAAATTAAAATCAAAATACGAGATCGTAACCAAGGCGGATTTAATTTCGGAAAAAATAATTATCAATGCCATAAGCAGGAATTTTCCTCTTCACAGGATATTGTCCGAGGAGAGCGGGATGACGAAAAATAAATCAGATTATCTTTGGATCATTGATCCTTTGGACGGAACCACTAATTTTTCTTTTCATAATCCTTTGTGGTCTGTTTCCATCGGTCTGGCGTATAAAGATGAATTAATTCTGGGTTTAATATACGCGCCGGTTCAAGATGAATTATTTATCGCGGAAAAAGCAAAAGGGGCGCGCCTTAATGGAAAAAAAATAAAAGTTTCAAAAAGTAAAGAAAAAAAATTAATTCACGCCTTTTGCCATGGCCAGCAGGAACGGGACATTAAGCTGGCTCTTAAATATTATAATTATCAAAAGCTGCATAGTTTTGACTGCCGTCAGCTGGGAAGCGCGGCTATTGAACTCGCTTATGTGGCTTGCGGCCGGCTTGAATCAATAATGATTCCCGGGGCGCATTCCTGGGACGTGGCCGGCGGAATTCTTATGGTACGGGAAGCTGGCGGACAAGTAACTGACTTTAAGGGCAATGATTGGGCTTTGGATAGCAGGGATATGCTGGCCAGCAACGGCAAAGAGCATAAGAAATTACTAGAAGCAATTAACCGATAATAAAACACAAAGACCGTTTGCACTAACAATATGAGTTCTAAAAATTCTAATCATCAAAGCTGTGGCCGGATTCGTTTGCCGGCCGCGGCCGGGCGATTTTATCCGGCTGACGCTGATGAATTAAAGAAAAAAATAAAGGATTATTTAGAGTCTGCTAATTCAGGTATAGAGTTAACTCTAAACCCCAAGGCGATCATAGCGCCGCATGCCGGTTATGATTATTCCGGACTGGTGGCGGCAACCGCATTTAACGCGATCAAGGGAAAAGAAATAGATACAGTTGTAA
>DAOVXE010000088.1 GCA_030636285.1 Candidatus Falkowiibacteriota bacterium
CCGAAAGTGACGGCAAAACAAAGCACCAGCACTTTTTCATCCAATTTTTAACTTGCTCCTGGCTTAAGCTGCCAGTAAACTCAATATTTTTAATTTTTTGGCTTATGACTAACTTTTCCAAATCTCCACGGTAAGGTCCATCACCGATTATCACTAATTTAAATTCACTAAACCTGTCTTGCAATCTGCCAAAAGCTTCAATTAAAAGCTGGACTCCTTTAAGGCGGTAAAGCGAACCGGTAAATAAAATTGTGGAGTCCCAGCTAATGCCAGTCTCGTTTTTAAATATATCAATATCAGTGAAAGCCGGAAATTTTACAATTTTACAATCCGGGCAATATTCAAGCACTTGATCTTTGAGCGCTTCGGAAACTACCCGTACTACGCTGGCGCGCGAAAGAGAAAAATAACCCAAGCGGATAAACAATCTTCTTGCGATTGTCGGACAGGGAATACGATGCTGTAAAAACAAGCTATTAACCCAATCAGAATGCGCTTCAATGATCAGCTTCTTTTTATATATTTTATTAATTATTGTTGCAACAAGACCGTCAAACAAAGGCGACTGAGAAATAATTACGTCTATTTTTTTTGCCTTAACCAGCCATAAGCCTCTTATCAAGCTGACAAACATCCATGGCACAGTCCCGATCTTCGGACTCAAATAAAATTCCGCTCCATATTTCTCATACTTTCCGCAACTCCCACGCGCCAAGATATATACATTCATTCCATGGCTCAGTCCCTTAAACTTTTTCTCAAGCAAGCCATCCTCTTTGGACAAATCATAATCCTTGGTACTGATAAATAATACACTTTTTTTCTCTTGATCTTTCATTATATTAAAAACTTTAAAACTTCCTCAATCATCTTCTCCTTACTGAATTTACTTAGTCCTAATTTCGCGTTTTCTGCCAACCTTTTACTAAATTCTTTATTATTAGTTAGTTTAATGATCGCGTTCTTTAATTCATCCATATTGCCATAGTCAACCAAAATTCCATTGTCTTTATTCTTCACCACTTCAATATTGCCGCCCACCCTGGTAGTAATAATCGGCAAACCGATCATCATTGCCTCAATTACCAAATGCGGCAAACCCTCATAGCCGGTGTAAAGCGCAAACAAATCGCTCGCTTCCATATACTGCCATAATTTATTTTGCTCAACACCAGGAATCAGCTGAATCTGATTTTTACATTCACTATTTGATATTCGCGATTCAACGTTTGATCGAAAAGGTCCATCACCGATTATTATCAGATGAATATCCGGGATATCTTTTTTAAGCGCAGGCATTAAATCAATTAATTCATTAAAGCCTTTCCAGGGCAGCAAGCGGCCGACGCTTAATATCACCGTACCTTTAAGCCCCAGGGATTCTCTTAATTTATTTTTGTCCTCGCTAACGCCGGCCTGCGGCACCGCGTTATAGATAACCTGGATTTTATCTTCATTAATCCCCCAACCAACGATCATGGATTTTAAATACTTGCTGGGAGTAATTATTTTTTTAGCGCGCTTGGCTACCCGGTTGCGAATATAGCGCATAAGCTCAATTTTAAAATTATATTTTTTATTCTGAAAATTATCTATTTGATCGCTCACTTTGTGGCATTCCCGGGCATGCTCCCAGGCGTAATCGCCGGTAATTTTTAAAATAAATGATTTAGCCCGCAAGTAGCAGGCCAGACAAACAGGCAGGCCGGCATTAACCGCGTCTTGGCAGTAAATCACATCCATATCAGGAGCAAGTCTAAATATTATTCTGAAATACATCCAATATTTCTTTACCAAACCCAAACTTTTATCTATCGTAATAACTTGATAATTGTTATGTGTTATGTGTTGCGTGTTGCGTGTTGCGCCATAACTTACCACCACGACCTCCCACCCCTGCTCACTTAATTCACTGGCTAATATTTTAGAGTACGTCGCCGGTCCCCCGATCCGCGGCGGAAAAATCGGCGTCGCGATCAATATTTTTTTTGTATTATAAACTCCTTCCCTGTTTTTTCTGGCTAATTCCTCGGCTCGTACGCGTTTAAAAATCACAAACCTATACATTAAAAAATTATAAATAGCAACCAAGCCGCTCATAATGACCTGGGCAATTAAATAGTATAAATTGGCGTAATCAACCAGAGCGTACATCCCAACCGCGTTTACCGCCATCCCGCTTGATACTACCAAAAAATACCCGCCCATCTGCTTATACATTCCTTGTTTTCTTTTGTCGCCGAAAGTCCAAAATTTTTGCGAGAAAAAACTAACCATAAAAGCGACTAAAAACGCCAGGCTGGTGGATAGTAAATACCAAAGTCCGAATATATCGGTTAATATAAAAAGCAAGGCAAAATGCGTCGCGGTAGCAATAATACCCGCGATCCCAAATTTCACAATCGTCTTATATTTATTTAATAATTTTATTATTATTCTTATCATTTTTTAAAATTTATTTCCCCCCTCTCCTTGCGAAGGAGAGGGTAGGAGGGGGGGGGTGCTAATTTATCGGCTTCCTGGCCAACATATACGCTCCGGATGTAATCAAATCTTCATCGCTTAAATAAATAAAATCCTCATTAAGCTTCTCCCGCTTAATACCGGTTTCATCTCTTGTTTTTTGATCATTTATCAATACCAATCCGGTATTTTTTATTAAATCCAAATGCCGAGAGTATGGCTCCCGATTGATCACCCAGTCTTTTTTACCAATAAGCATTTGCCATACAAAGGAATTTAAGCGCCAATGAGAGTTCCAGCGCCAGGTCAGGTTGTGGCTGCGAAAATCCACGTCCTGGCTTAAGTAACCGCCCGGCTTAAGCCATTTATAAATAATTTCGTATGTGTGATTTGGGCTGGCAACGTGTTCCATTACCGCTTGTGATATTAAAAGATCCACTGAATTCTTTCCTATTTTGTCTTTATTGTCCCAGGGAACAATATATTTTATCCCGCATGGTGCGGGTTTTATTTTAATATTAGCGCCAATTTCGTCAGACAAATTTTCCACTTGTTGACGAATTGCGCTGACTCTTTCCTTATTAAGCATTTTCTCCATATATTCCCGAGGTAATATTTCAGCGGGAAAAGCGTAAGAGTGTAGTTTCGGTCGGACAAAATCAAGCTCTTTGTCATCCGGAATTGGCTCTTGCTTTATAAATAAAGTAACTAGCTCATCAAAAATTTTCAAATTTCTTTTAGTATCGGCATACTCTTTGATGTCCAGGGCGTAATACTCGCTTGTTCCGGTTAACAGCGCCGCCAGGCCCACGCCGACTGAGTCCCCGGGTCCCAGCTCGGCTACTATTCGCGGAACCTCGGTTAAACCTTCTTGGCGAGCCTTAACCAAATGCCGCAGCCATATACTGTAGCAATAGCGCGCGCTCACTGTTCCGCCGGTCCCGATCCGCAGCCAATCATAAAGAAACGGCAAATTATTTAATATCGGTTTTATTATCGGCTTAATATTCATAATATATTGTCATCCTGAGATGGGATTCTTCACTTCGTTCAGAATGACATAAGTAATTGTCATCCTGAGGAGCAAAGCGACGAAGGATCTCGTGGCTGTATCCACGGGATTCTTCACTTCGTTCAGAATGACAGATTCATTTTACGACCTCTTTAAACAACTCTCCCATCCTCTTAACAATCCCCTCCCACTGATATTTTTCTTTAACCATTATTTCAGCATTATTAATGATCCTCTCGCGTAATGCCGGGTCATCCAAATATTGGTTAATTGCCTTGACAATTGACTTTGGATTACGCGGCTCACAAAATATTCCGGTCGGCTCTTTGTCCTGGTTAGCATTTGGGTCAAAAAGAAAATCCACTATTCCGCCTACAGGTGTTGTTATTACAGGAACGCGGGCGGCCATGGCTTCTAAAAAGCTTATCCCCTGCCCTTCCGAAAGTGACGGCCTGATAAAAATATCAGCCTGCCAATAATACGCTGACGTCTTGTCAGTAGAAACAGCGCCGATAAATTTTACTCTGTTATTAACTTTTAATTTCTTGCTTTGCAGCAATAAATTTTTACGCTCCGGTCCATCGCCAATAATTAATAATTTTATATTCTTCTTAAGCAGCGGTAAAGCACTAATAATATCAGTTATGCCGTTTTTTTTGACCAAGCGGGAAACAGTTAAAAGCAAAATTTCTTCAGGATCTTTTTTTATTTTTGCCGCATGACAAGGTGCGTGGCTGAACTTTTCAATATCCACCCCGTTCGGTACGACTTTAATCGGGCAAACCACGGCATTGCGTTTAGCCCGTTTCTTCAGGTGCTCGCTGATCGCCTGGATATAAGACGCTCTTTTAAAAACCATCAGATGCAAGGGACGGATCAATAATTTATATAAAAATTCAGAACCACCGACATAGCGCGTTAGATATTTTTCATTGTCCCCTTCCTGAAGAGTTAAAAGCAGCGGCAATTTGGTTTCTTTCTGAAATCGGGCGGCCGCGATACTGGCGTGGCTGGCC
>DAOVXE010000095.1 GCA_030636285.1 Candidatus Falkowiibacteriota bacterium
AGAGAGCAGGTGGTCAATATTTTTCTCGTCGCCGGTGGAAAAATCATCCAAACAAATTACTTTACAGCTTTTAATAAGCTCATCGCAAATATGAGACCCGATAAATCCGGCTCCGCCGGTAACAAGCACGTTTTTTTTATCAAAAATTACTTTTTTTGGCATATTGTTATAATTATTTTGAACTTACGCGTTTGCTGAAAAAAACCTCTAATCACTCTGTCATTGCGAGAAGCGAAGCTTCGTGGCAATCTCGTGATATATACGTCTTTCACGGGATTGCCACGGCCTTCGGCCTCGCAATGACAGCAGGCGCGTAAGTCCTAATTTTATTATTTCTTTAATTCTATCGCAGACACATTTATTCCGCCGTCAAATTCTTCTTCCAATGCGAAAAATGAATAAAGCAAGGTTCCGTTATTCTCAAATACACGAAGATGCGGAGTACCGCCCGGCCCGGCTCCGGTTATGATCTCATCCAAGCCGTCATAATCAACGTCAGCGGCCGTGATTTGCACGCCGCCGTGAAAATTTTTATCATAGGCGAAAAATTGCGATTTTATTCTGGCCTGATTGTCAAACACTTTTATATGCGGCCCGCCGCCAAGCCCGGGGGCGGTAATGATATTTGCTTTTCCGCCGCTTCCCTGGCTGATTCTGGCCGCAGCCACCCTTACCCCGCCGCGAAAATTCCTGTCATAAGCGAAAAATTGTCCTTCCACTTTTCCTGAATAATCAAAAATTCTTACTTGCGGCCCGCCGCCATATCCGGCTCCCGTTATTATCTCTTCTCTGCCGTCCCCGTCCACGTCGCCTATGGCCACATGCACCCCGCCGCGAAAATTCCTGTCATAAGCGAAAAACTGCGCTTTTACTTTTCCTGAATAATCAAAAATTCTTACTTGCGGCCCGCCGCCATATCCGGCGCCACTGATAATCTCCTGGTTTCCGTCGCCGTCTATGTCGCCTGTTGCCACGTAAGCTCCTCCTTTAAATATTTCAGAGTAAGCTAAAAATTTATTAACAACATTACCCTTAAAATCGGATATTTTAATTTCACCGGCCTTTTCTGAATACGGCGCGAATAATAATCTAAGCTCTTTGTTGGCTAACTCGCTCTTGGCTTTCTTTACCGCCTCATACACATTTAAGCGGCCGCTGCCAAGTTTATTTAAATATTCCGGGTTTAAACGAAATATATTATCAGTTGTGCTTAAAAGTATGTCTTTTACCTCTCTGTATCCCAGGCTGGGATTAACCGCCTCAATCAAGGCAATAGCTCCGCTGACCATGGGCGCGGCCATAGATGTTCCAGACCAATAGCCATCGTAATAATTGGTAAATTGTTTATTTTCAAATGACTCACCCGGAGCATTTACCGTGGTGCTGAATATACTAACGCCCGGAGCGGCAATATCAACACAATTGTGGCCGAAACCGGAAAAATTCGCCTTTTGATCCAGCGCGTCAGTCGCGCTTACCCCAATTACCATATTCTCGCTAGACAGGCCATCGTGGCAGACCGGATAAATCGGTGTTTCTTCGGTATTTACCCCCTCGCCTTCGCCCTGATCATTGCCAGCCGCGGCTACTAAGATTATGCCGGATTGATAGGCCCGCCTGATCGCGTTTTCCAGACTCTGGCTGTTTCCATAGCCGACAAAGCTAAAATTGATTATGTCAGCGTTATTTTTTATCGCGTAATCAATCGCCTGAACTACATTTATCGTGTCGCCGGCGCCTTGATTGTCCAATACTTTCAAAGACATAATTTTGGCTTTCCAGGTAACCCCGCTTATGCCGACCCCGTTATTGCCGCTGGCGGCCGCTACTCCGGCAACGATCGTGCCATGCAAAATGCCATCGGCCGTAAAGCCTTGTTCAAATGTGGGCGAAGGGTCGGATACGCCGTTAACAAAATTCCAGCCGTTAACATCGTCAATATAACCGTTGTTATCGTCATCAATGTTGTTTCCGGGTATTTCACCCTGATTGCGCCATATATTATCAGACAAATCCGGATGATCGATCTGTACTCCGCTGTCAAGAATCGCTATTACTATTTTTTCGCTTTCACGAACTATATCCCAGGCCTCAGGCGCTTTGATCTTCTTTAAATACCACTGATTGCTGTAATATGTGTCTGATGGAATTATACTTGCCTGATATAAATAATTCGGTTCAGCATATTCCACTTCTTTTTGTATTTCTAAATAATTTATTTTATCTTTAATACTTCCTTCAAATTTTATGTGTTCCAGTTTTTCTTGATTATGATACTTTATTATTATTTCTTCGCTGTGGCCAGGATATTGGTTTACTTCCTCGGCTGAGCCGTAAATAATACCAGGGTTATAAAAAAACAACAAATAAACCAATAACAAAAAAAATGTTTTGGCTGGCCGCAAACAAATAAAAAAAGACGTTATTTGAATTTTCATAACATCTATATTATAACACAAGGCTCTTTACCTAAGCAAATTCTTATTATGGCACTATTCACTGTACCCTGTCATTCTGAGCAAAGCGAAGAATCCCGAGTTTAAAGCATTAATTACGAGATTCTTCATTACGCTTCGCTTCATTCAGAATGACAGAATTTATTATATTTTTGCATATTCAGTTTATTATTCGTATTTAAAACTATAAATCGCGCCTATTTTAAGTTTATCCGGCTTAATAATTCTTTTTAATATTTTACAATCAAAATAGTATTCACTTTTGCCAATATAATAATTATCCTTTTCCTGCTCAATAATAAAATTTAAATCTTTGCCTTTAAATTGCTCCTGATATTTATTTTGAAGCTGCTCACCCAGAGCTCGTAATTTTTTTGCCCGATCAATTTTAATTTTCTCATCCAGCTGATTTGGCAATCTACTGGCAGGAGTTTTTGAATGAGCGGAAAACGGAAAAACATGCAAGCGGCTAAAACCGATCTTTTTAATAAACCCGGCAGTTTCCTGAAAATCACGCTCGCTTTCTCCCGGGAAACCGGCAATAACATCGGTTGATATCGCAACCTTTGGCGCGGCTTTTCTTATTTTTTTAATTTTATTCCTAAATTGCTCTTGGGTGTACGGCCGGTTCATAAGCTTTAGTATCTTGTCACAGCCTGACTGCAAAGGAACATGCAAATGCTTGCACACTTTCCCGCTAGTTTTAATTAATTCAATAATCTCATCACTCACTTCATTAACCTCAATTGAACTCAATCTAATTCTCCCAATATTTTTTATCTTAATAATTTCCTTCATCAAACTAATTAAGTCTGCGGTCTGTTGCCGCGCCCGCCTCGCTGCGCTTACGTTGCGGGCGGGTCTGCGGTCTGTTGTCTTCTCTTTTCCATAAAGCCCCAAATGTATCCCGGACAACACTATTTCCCTGTATCCGCAATCAACCGCTTCACTTATCTCTTCAAGTGTTTCTTTTTTTGGCCTTGATCTAAGCTTGCCCCTGGTAAACGGAATTATGCAATAAGAACAATACTGCTCACAGCCATCCTGAATCTTGATCGTATAGCGCGCCCGCGATTTATCAAAAACCAATGGCGCTTTTGCGCAGGTTTTATTTTTATTACTAATCGCGCTAACCAGCTTATCCGCTTCATTCGCGCCATAAATAAAATCTATATTATCCGCCTCGGGCGGAAAATCCTGATTCCTTTTTTTATTTATCGCCGGCCAGCAGCCGATCAGCGCGATACCGGCCTGCGGACTTTCTTTCCTGGCTAAATTAAGCGCTCGCCGGCTTTTATTAATAGCTGTAGCGGTAACCGCGCAGGTATTAATAATCGCGACATCAGCATTATTATCTGCCAGCCGCAACCCGGCCTGGTCTAATTTTCTCTTCAGCTGAAGAGAATCATATTGATTAACTTTGCATCCCAGAGTGTAAATTTTATATGTTTTATATTTCATTTTTATTCAAAAACCCCGATTACATCGGGGTGCTTTGTATTTATGAGCCACCCGTCGGATTCGAACCGACGACCCTCCCCGATGTAATCGGGGTGCTCTATAATCTGAGCCACCCGTCGGATTCGAACCGACGACCTACTGTTTACAAAACAGTTGCTCTAACCAGCTGAGCTAGGGTGGCGACTTTTAATTTTAGTGCGCCCAGCAGGATTCGAACCTGCGACCTTCTCCTTAAAAGGGAGCTGCTCTACCAACTGAGCTATGGGCGCGTGCGGACAAAATAAAATCTGCTCTTGATTTGAGCATATTTTATATGATAACTATAGCAGATATTTTTATTTTTA
>DAOVXE010000134.1 GCA_030636285.1 Candidatus Falkowiibacteriota bacterium
AATAAACTCCTGTTTGCCATCGCTTATTGAGATGTCATTTACCACCGCGTAAAGATCTACTTTTCTGTCAGTATAATTATTAATAGATATTGTATAAGTAAAAATATCCCTGATCTTTGCCTGCTCGTCAATTATCGTGGGTACAAC
This sequence comes from Candidatus Falkowiibacteriota bacterium, assembly GCA_030636285.1. The sequence goes on from DAOVXE010000134.1 coordinate 148, forward strand.
AACTATCCCTGTCCTTTTCTCATCATCTTTTACCTCCACTTCTTCTGCAATGACCTCTGGTGAACTCGTACCATCTTGCGCCAAAGCAATGCTAAAAGACGCAGTAAAAAATATTGATATTAATGATATAGCGATGATTGTTTTTAACAATTTCATTAGTATTGTCATTCTGAGCCGCCGCAGGCGGAGAAGAATCTCGTGGGTATATAAACGGGATCCTTCGGGCTTCGCCCTCAGGATGACATCAAATTTTTTAACTTTACGCAAACAACAAGAAATACAACCCGGACATTATAATAAAAAACACTACCAAGACAACCGCGATAATAATGCTTAAATGCAAAGCCGGCGACGAGCCCTGATATTTCTTTACTAATCTCACGTTCGTAAGGCCGGCCTGGGCCATGGCTTTCTTAACCGCTTTATTCTTATAAAGCCGCAAAAACAGCACAAATAAAGCAAAGGCGATAATCAAAGTAAGCAAGATCGGCACGATTATCCGCCAGGGAATGATCCAAAAGATCATCTCGGTATAAAGGGTCTGCTTGCCCTGGCCGCCCAAACGGGTGGCGGTTCCAAACGACAAAAGAAGCGAGGCTGTATAGCGGCCAAAACCGCTTTCACCCTGCCAATTTTCGGTTAAGCGCCGGATAGAATGAGGCAGTACGTTAGAGCCGCCGTCATTAACCCGGACGCTTCCTATCTCGGAGCCAAACATATTCTTGATCGCGATCGTACCGATCGGCTTGACGTGGACATTGCCCATATTCTCAATCCTGATCAAAAATTCAATATCAAAAGGCGTGCCATAGACGCTCTTATCAGTTGTAAACTCCCTGATCCTGGCCTCTTCATCAACATCGCCTTTTACCTGAAGAAGAATAAGAGCGCCGGTCTGCTGGCCGATCGCCATACCGGCTCCTTTTTCCTCGCTGTCCAAATTTAAGCGTGGCGGTTTGGTGCCGAAAAGGATCGCGCCATAATAACCGCCCGGACCGGCATCAGACGGAACCGCTATTTGAAAAGGGATGGTTTTGGATTCATTGGGACCGAATTCCTGCGGCTCGGCGCTGATATTTATCCAGGCTGCCAAAGAAAACCCGGTCGCGGCGCCGGGAGCGATCAGCTTGGGCCGGCCTTCCTCGCCTTCAGCCCGGAAGTCACGCAAATATACATATAATAGTTTGCCGGAATCTGAATTATTGGTTACAGTAATTTCTTTGGTCACTGTCTCGCCGGGATCAATCAAATCCTCAATCCTAACCGGACTGATCTTAATACCCACTCCTTGAGCATCAGTTTCCTGGGGCAATAAAAAACCTCCGGCTAAAACAAAAAGCCAGACCAAAATTATAAAAATAAACCGTCTTCTAATGTTCTTTTTATGCATGGGATACATTAAAATCCTGCATATTTATGCAGGAAATATATATTAATAACTAACTATATTTTACCATTTTTTACGGTTAAAAAGCAAACTAAATTAAAAAAATACTCCCCCCACCTTAAACGATGGAGGGAGTATTTATTGAAATTTCAATTATTACAGTAATTTTCTAGTAAGTCGGGGTACAGACATAAGTCAAAGCCGAGGAATAATCACCGGCTTCCTGGAGCGATGATATCTCAACCGTGTAAGCGACCCCGGCAACACCGGCTTCACCCGTGCCATTGGCCGGCCCATTATGAGCCATAACCTGTATTGGGTTAGCGGCATCAAGCCCTGCGTATTTACTGTCGGAATAATTAACCGCCATATTATCGGTGTCATCACTGATCACGCCCATGTGGCCGTAAGTTTCAGTGTCACCCAAAGAGGCTGATGGCGCCCCCCAGACAGCCGGTGAAGTTGAACCCTGGCCATCCGGCGCGTTAAAGAAGCTATTAATAGTATCAGCCGCGCCATTAGTCATCTCAGCGTCCTGCTGAACTGTAACCGTATAACCGCCTGACGCGTTAGTGGACACGCTTAACTCATGCCCTAAAGTACTGGATGAGGTATCATTTAAAGTGCCAAAGGCTAAAGCGGTTTCAGTAGACGATCCGGTTAAAGCAACGCCATTAATAGTATTGCGGGTACTGTTCATTCCAAGCAAGTCAACGCCAAAAGTCAGAGTAGCCGGCACAGTAGCCGTAACCTCAACATCGTTTAAAATATAAACCTTGGTTTCGGATGATTCTATTTCCGTACCATTAACCTCATGGGTTGATATGGTAACGCTGTAATCACTTTCTGAGGAAGGATTTTGATGCTGAATAACAATTGTGCTGGTAGCCGCTGCAATAGTTGTAGTCGCTACACACTCTATTACCCGCCAATCATTAGAGGTCCCGGTGGAAGACGCGGTTGATAACACTGGACAGGCGGTAGCCGGAATTACTACAAAATTTCTAAAGTCACTTTCATAGGTCACCCGAATATACTGACCAACGGTTATTGCTGTGCCAAGATTAACTACAATTGTAGAAGTCGCTGTTGCGTCAATATCAGAATCACTTAACGTAGTCTTGGCGCTGTCCATGGAATCAGCTTGAACCATTGGCATATACGCGTACATTGCCAGCATGGAAAACATCACAATCACAACCAATACGAAATCACTTCGTTTTGTTTTTAGCATGGGGATAAAATTTAATTAACCACGTACCTTCTAGAATAGCATTAGTTAATCAAATCTTTTAATAATATTGTTTTATTGATTTGTATATTATACCAAATTAATAAAAATAAGCTTATTTTTACTTAAACAAAATTTCGACCTTTTTCTAAAATCGTGATCTCAATTTTAGAGATAATCTTGCTGGTTAATATTATTATAACATAATTCCGCGTTTTTTTGAAATATAAAAAAACTATCAATTTATTTTAAAATAAAAATACCTAATAATTATTTAATATAAGACAAAAATTAAAATTAAATAAACAATAAAAATTTATAAAAATTTTTACTTTTTTAAGTAAATTTTATCTATATTGCTATATTACTATAGTGTTATAGCGGGTGTGGATAAACCCCGCACCTTACACGCTGCATATTTTATCTTAATATTTTATTCAATTAAGGTAGCGGGGTAAATAAATTTGCACAACAAAACTCCCCCGGGTATTTCCCAAGGGGAGTTTTTTTGTATCTAAGCGTGAAGATTACTTGTCCTCTGTAGCTTTATGCGTAGGAAGAATTAATACTGCGCGGTGCAAATATAGGTTATCTGGCTCTCATAATCACCAGCTTGCTGAAGCGTGTCAATTTCAGCCGTATA
>DAOVXE010000137.1 GCA_030636285.1 Candidatus Falkowiibacteriota bacterium
GGTTTTGCATTACACAATCCTAACTATATGATTGCATACGAAACAGGATCATGCACAATGGGAATTTCAAGGTTTACGGATAACGCCGCCGCCCTGCTTGACATCATTGAAAAAATGCTTAAAAAGTACAATTTTAGCGATTGTGACGGCGGTATTGATTATTTCAATGTAAAATTTTATAGTAACGTTTCTTACGATTATTCATTATAAAAACAACCGCCCCGGCAATTCAGCCGGGGCATTTAAAACGATTATTATCATGTATACAGAACAATTAACACAACCTTATGACGACGTTTGTGACGGCGTTTTAACGGTACAATTCGCAAGCCGCAAGCAATCAGAAATTTTTAACTTGCTTGAGGGCGTTACCAATTTCGTTGAGGAAAACGAGGTGCTTGAAATGCAGGATTTCAACGAGGCTATTAAAGACGCGGTTACAAAACTTAACGAGGCAATCATATTAATTAAACAGGAAAAACAGTATTAAACAGCCATGACCGTTAATAAAAAAACCCGCCCGCGCGGGTTTTTTTTATACCTTATTGTCCGAAACCCACAAAAGCCCGCCGTAATGAATGATCTTGAAAAGGTTATAATTGTGTTGAGGCAACGCGGTTATGAGCGTCTTTTTGAATATGAAAATGAGATTCATACGATTTCCTTTTATCGCCAAAATGTAAGGTCGGTAATCATATTTGTTAAAAAAAATCCCAAAAGATTTGACCTGTATTTTCAAAGCGCGTGTTATCTATATGAGGATTTAATTAAAGAGATTGAACGCTTTGAAACTCATGAGGTTGACCCGTACCGGCGAGGATATACATACTAAATCAATAGTATAAGTGTTTGATATTGAATTATTATGTGTATGTTTGTGCCATTATTAATTTAAACGATTAAGATTATGAAAAACAAAAAAGACGAAAAAGAGATTTTACAGGCGCGAGTGTTGGAGATTGCAGAACGCAATAAGCCGCGCATTGAAAAGGTGATTGAGCAATTTCAGCGCGACGACGCCGCAATTGCTGATACGCTTGTTGATAGTGATCAATTTAAGTTTTATTCGGGCGACGGTCATATTAAAGTACAATACGGCGAACATGACGCCCGTATTGCAAAATTTGCCACAAAACAAATCGCCTCGCGGTTTGGGATACCGACAAATTTTATTCACAAATTAAATAGTAATGATTGGGGTCGGAAGTTAGCCGCTGACATTTTTAATGAGCATAGCAAAAATACCGAAATGCAAAGGGTACTTGTGCGCAAAATTGATAATACAATTGGCGGGGTGCTGAGTGATAAATACAAGCGCCTTAATTCAATGCAGATATTCAAGGCTTTTTTACTTGCCGCCTCGCAAACCGATGCAAAATTATATGATGCCGCGGTTGATGAAACCAAAAGCTTTATAGATGTAATTAAGCCCAAAGTTGTAGAAATCGAAACGCCGAAAAACGGGATTGTAAATGTTGCCTTTGGCGCTCAGATTCGTAACTCTGATTTTGGCGACGGTGCGCTTAATATTCGTACTTATATGCTCAACCTGATTTGTCTTAATGGCATGATTGGTACAAAGTATCTTAACGAGATACACCGCGGCGCGCGCTTACCGGAAAATATTCAGCTTTCAGAAAAAACGTATCAGCTTGAAACGGCGGCGAGCGCGTCACTTGTCAAAGATGCAATTACACATATTTTCCACGACGACAATATTGAAACCGAGCGCAACCGGGTAATTAATGCGAGCAATAAGGTTATTGATTTTGATAAAAAGGTTACCGACCTAAAGCGCACCAAGCATTTTAGCGATTTTGAACTAAAAACGCTTACAAACAAATTACTCGCTGAAAAGCCAAGCGACGGGATTGAGGGTGAAAACACCCTTTGGAAATTTGTACAAGGCGTTACGAGCGTGGCAAACGAGTATACAACGACACGAAAAAACGAGTTGATCGAATACGCGAGCGAACTTTATTAAACCCTTAAAACCCGCTAAAACGCTTTAGCGGGTTTTTTTAAACCTTTATCAGCATGAGAAGAAAACAAATAAAAATCAAATACGACGTAACCGGTTACCCGCTTGTATTTGATGTAAAAGGCAATCTTTGGCGTTTGCCTTTTGATGATGAGCGCGGGCGGCATTTCAAACCAAAAATATTATTACCGTTTTTACATGGCAGTTATCCCGCGTACCGGATCAACAACCGGATCATAAGTGAAAAGATAATTTTAGCGGCGCGGGTCGAAAACCCTCGCGCTATTCCATTGGAAAAGTAAATCAATAGCTTAATTAGTTGGTTATATAACATTTAAGTGTATATTTGTACCATTAAGACAAACAAAAACGATTAATATCATGTTTAGAAACGATTTATTTGGCGATTACGTCAAAAAGGAAGCGGTCAACGCGAGTCTGTTAAAGGATTTGCGCAAAAGCCCCTTAAACGCTTTTGGCGTTGAGGTGGTAAAAGAGTCAAGCGCCATGACCGCGGGCAAGATGTACCATTCATTTATTTTAGAGCCTGACACTTTCAAGGATCATTATTATGCCTATGATGAAAACGAAAGACCCGTACCGGAAAGCACTTTTGCCAAAACGGAAAACAAGGAATGGAAAGCCGGGAAAATGAAAGAGGCGGGCGACCGGCAACTTATCAGCCGCGCCGAAATCGAGCAATTTGTTACTATGCGCAATATGTTGCGCACCCATATTGACCCCCGGATTATTAACCTTATCGGGGTCAGCCAAAAAGAAATGAGTTTGTACCATGATTTACCGGTTGAGGGCGTTGGCTCGATCCCGGTAAAATGCCGCTTTGATGCAATCAGCGTTGAGCGCGGGGCAATCTTCGATTTAAAAACGACCGCCAACGCGACGCCCGACGGCTTTACACGCGAGGCGGGAAAATTTGCGTATCATGTACAAGCCGCCTTTTATCTGAGGGTTGCCGAGGATTATTTTAAGCGTCCTTTCAAGTTTTTCTTTTTGACTCAGGAAACCGCCATACCATTTAACGCCCTTGCGCGCGAGGTATCGCCGGGAATGAGGCAAAAAGGCGATTATGAGATTGACAGACTTTTGCCCGCGGTTGATCATATTATGAAGACCGGAGAAATTCAAAGTTATGACGTATTTACCGACGACGCGCTTGGGATTGTGCCGCTCGATATACCGCAATATTTTGTTATGGATCACGAATTTAATTTTAAAACTAAATCAATAGCCTAAGTAATTGATAAAAAGTAATATATTTGCAGAATTACAAATTTAAAAAACGATTAAAATTATGAACACATTAAAAACAA
>DAOVXE010000196.1 GCA_030636285.1 Candidatus Falkowiibacteriota bacterium
ATTACCTTTTGATCATACATTAAGGTATAGATCGGCGCGTCCGGGTACATAGCAGCCAAAACCTGCAGCACCTTTTCGGCCCCGCCTCTTTGCATTAAATGATCATGAATCAAAGCAACCCTCATTTTATACACGAATTAAACGAATTAACAACGAAAATAACGAAAATAACATTCGTTTCTTTCGTTGCTTTTCGTTCTTTTCGTGTTTAATCACTCTACTTTACGCCCTCTAAGTATCGCTAACGGTGTCCTTAAAAGAATCGCTAAATCAAACAATAAAGACCAATTCTCTATATAATAAGTATCCAGTTTAACTTCTTCTTCAAATGACAGGTCGCTGCGGCCGGATATCTGGGCCATGCCGGTTATTCCCGGTTTTAAGGTTAATACCTTTTTATGGTGACTTTCGTATTTGGCCGTTTCCAAAGTCATATGCGGCCTGGGTCCGACCAAAGAAATATCACCCTTGAGCGCGTTAATAAGCTGGGGCAATTCATCCAGGCTCCAGCGGCGAATAAACCTGCCTACGCGCGTTATTCTGGGATCGCTTTTGATCTTATGCAACGGGTCTGAGGCTCGGGTATTTTGGACCTTGCTCGCGCTAAGCTCCTCAAGCATTTTATTGCCCTCCCTGGTCGCGCTCGGCCCTTCCCCGTCGCAAAGATGGGACAGCATTGAACGGAATTTATAAAAGAGAAACCGCTTGCCGTATTGTCCGGTGCGATAATCCAGGTAAAAAACCGGCCCTTTGGAATCTATTTTGATTATTATGGCCGTTATAATAAACACAGGCAGCGATAAAACGATCAAGATCAAAGCTCCAAAAATATCAAAAAACCGCTTAATGATCCGGCCCCAGCCGTCCAGCGGCGTTTTCTTTACTTCCATGATCGGAATACCGGCAATTTCATGCGCTTCGGTTTTAAGGACTTTTGTGCCCAAAAGATCAGCCGCGTATTTAAAGGTAATGTGATGCTCATCGGCAAAATCAAACATCCGGAGCGTTTCCGCCTTGGATAAATTAGGGTCGCTCTGGATAATTTCGTCTATTTCTTTTATCTTAATAAGCTCGGCTAATTCCTGGGCGGTTTCAATGCCAAAATCCCTAAGCCGCTTAACTACCTCATAGCCGGAACCGGACGAACAAGAAAATTCCTGAATCAAATTATCAGTCGTCTTGCTATTGCCGACAAGAATAACCTTATGCACGCCAATGCCGCCTTTAAACAGCTGGCGCTGTATAATTCTGATCACAATACGGGCGAACGAAATATACAAAATAGATAAAATAAAACTGGCTAAAACAATAAAGCGTGAATCAAATAATTCATGGCGGATAAATATCAATATCACGACCAATACAAAACCGGTTGAACACCCCAATACTACGCGATATAATTCTTTTACCAAATACCTGGAACTTTTAATGGAATACAGCCCGCTTAAAGCGAAAATTATCAGCCATAAAACCGCCACCACAATAACGGCTTGCAAATATTCGTTTAATCGCAAATTAAAAATAGCCGGCCTGAATGCCTGAAAAAAATCCGCGTAACGGATATAATAGGCGCTTAGCCCGGCCAATACGATCATTAAAAAATCTAATGGCACTAAAAGAAATGAAAAAATTAATTCCGACTTCTTCATAATAATACACGAATTAAACGAAGAACAACAAAAACAAACGAAAATATATTTACATTCGTTCTTTTCGTTATTCTTCGTTCCTTTTGTGTTTAAAATTAAATTTCAAAAATATCAGGGTAAGCTATAAGCCGGATTCTGTCTGGTATAGCCATTTATCTAGCCCCGATATTACTATCGGGGTCATGCGAACCACTTATAATCCCGATTACTCGGGACTTTGTTCTTGCTCCAGGCAGGGTTTACCACGCATCCCGATCACTCGGGAGCGAAGCTTGTAGCTACTTGTCTCGAGAACAAATAACATCAAGCAACTTTTCACCTTTGACCAGCGCGGAGCGCTGGCTTGTATTGTCTCTGCGGCACTTTCCCTAAGATTACTCTTGGTCGCTGTTAGCGACTGCCACGACCTACGCTAAAGTTTTGAAAAACAAGCATAAGGAGCTTGCTCTCCGAAACTTTAGCGTAGGAGAGTCCGGACTTTCCTCCCCGAACATAGTGTCGGGGCAGCTATCCGCTTACCCTGATATTTATGAAATTTAAAGGCACAACAACACTCGTAATATATCAGAAATAAGACAAAAAGTCAATAGTATCTCCCACCCTAATTACATTCTCATCACAAAACTCGCCGTTTACTTCCAAGACATAATTTATCGGCAAGGGTGAACTATAGAGTTTGTCTGGATTCTCGTTTTCAGGGGGTAGATTCTTAGCAATACCAACAATTTTATCATCCTTGATCCAGATTATATCCAAAGGAAAATGCATGCGCCGCATTACAAATGTCCGCTTCTGGTAATCCGGGAACATAAAAAGCATACCGTTGTTTGGACCTAGATTTTTTCTGTCAGACAGGCC
>DAOVXE010000012.1 GCA_030636285.1 Candidatus Falkowiibacteriota bacterium
GAAAAGCCTGAAACAGTCGATCTGGCAGTGAGTCTATTAAATTATTACGGGAAAGGTCCGGCATAAAGAGCTCCTGGTTGCGCAAGCGGCTGGGAGCTCTGCCGGTTTTATCTCCACCTCTCCTTGAGAAGGAGAGGGGGTTGGGGGGTGAGGTAGGGTTGGCGAGAGGTCTGCCGTCTATCAATTACACTCCTCCTCTCCTTAAAACCGTTGCAATCGTCTTTAAGATAATTGATAAATCCAGATACACTGAACGGTTCTTAACGTAATAGAGGTCGTATTGTAGCTTCTTTAAGGTATCTTCGCGGGTAGGGGAATGATATTCGCCCGAGACCTGGTCCCAGCCGGTAAGGCCCGGCTTGGCCAGAAGCCTTTCCTCGTAAAAAGGGATTTCTTTTTTGAGTTCAGATATGAATTCCGGGCGCTCCGGGCGGGGGCCGACAAAGCTCATGTGGCCGGCCAGGATATTCAACACCTGCGGTATCTCGTCAATACGCGTTTTTCTGAGAAACGAACCAAACACGGTAACGCGCGGGTCATCAGTGGTAGTTAAAGTGCGCTGGTTGTTTTCTTCGCGCATAGTGCGGAATTTAACCAGCTTAAAGTTGCCATTCAGGCCGGCGCGGAGCGAATAATAGAAGATCGGGCCTTTGCTTTCCAGTTTTATAATTATTCCAATCAAAGGCCAAAGCAAAGCGGTAACAAGAAGAATACTAAACGCGAAAATAATGTCATAAGCGCGTTTAACAATATTAAACCATTTCTTGCCGCCTTCATTTAGGTTTTCCAAAAACCACATCTGGCTTATCGCTTCAATCGGGATTTTACCGGTAAGATGCTCATAAAAGCCGGGCAAGCCGACAAAATCAATTTTAAGCGGCAAACAGGAAAACATTATTTTTCTAAGTTCCGGGGACTGGCGCGGGTTGGTGGCAAAAATAATCGTGGAAATGTTTTGTTTTATTATTGTTTCTTTTAAGCCGATAATTTTTTCGGTTACTATCATTTCGTTGTTTCCCCCGCGAGGAACGCGGCTGCTAACGATTAATTTAATATTGTATCCCAGATGGGGCTGGTCGCGCAGAGTATCAATTATTTCCTGAACGTTTGGGTCATAGCCGATAACAGCGATATTTTCCTTGGTCATCTTGGTAAGCAATGCCCGATTGAATAAACGGCGCCAAAGAATGAAAATGATGGTAAATATTATTAAATAAATTACCAAATTGGTTTTAGGGGCAATGTTTATATTTGGGTTGACATAAAAAAATACGGCTGACAGCCCGCCGGCGATCGCGACCGCCCGGAAAGTGATATTAAAAAATTTTGAATTATTAACCGCGTAATGCAGGTTATAGAGGTCGGAAATATAAAAGATAATCAGCCAAAAGAAAAACGCCAGAGAGAAAGGGCCGATATGCAAAGCCCAGGTACTGGCTGACGGCTGCTCCAGGTAGCGGACAAGAAGCGTTAAATATAGTGAAATATATAAAACGCTAATATCTCCGCAAAGTAAGATGATTTTTTTCAGTTTTTTACGCATGTCGCCAGTATAACAGAAATAAACAAATTAATCAAGGTTTTAGCTGCCTATTATGGCTTATTTTCGCGTATTTTATTTTGTTTGCCTTGAATATCCGCTAATGCTATAATAGAATCATGTTAGATAGCGCTAAAAATAAAGAATGGCCTCTTATTGGAAACTCCCATTTAACCAGATTTTTAAAGAAAAGCATTAGTAACGGGCAGGTCGGCGGAAGCTATATTTTTCTCGGGCCGGACAATCTGGGCAAAACAACTTTGGCGCGTTTTTTCGCCCAGTGTTTGCTGTGCGAAAAAACCAAGGACAAAATAAGCCCTTATCCTTGCTCTGAGTGCCGGTCGTGCCAGCAGTTTCAAGGCCAAAGAGAGAGAAAAGCCAAAGACGAAGATGAAAAGCAAATGGTGCATGGTGATTTTCATTTGCTTAAAAAAGCTAAAGATAAAAAGTTTATCAGCGTGGACGAGATCAGAGGGTTTATTAAAATTTTAAGCATGAGCTCTTTTTTAAGCAAATATAAAGTTGGTATTATCAAGCATGCCGACAAGCTGAATCTGGAAGCGGCCAACGCGCTTCTCAAGACCATGGAAGAGCCGAATTCAAACGTAGTTATTATTTTAATTGTTACTGATATTGAGAGCTTGCCTAAAACGATCGTTTCCCGAAGCCAGCTGCTGCAGTTCAGGCCGGTGCCTAACGGAATTATCTATGATTATTTGATTGACTCCCATAGCGCCAGCCGTAGCCGGGCCAAGGATCTGTCCCGTCTTTCTTTGGGGCGCCCGGCTCTGGCCATTAAGCTTTTGGAAACCCCGGAATTTTATGAGCAATTTAAAGAATTGGCCAGAATGTTTATTTCTTTTTTCAATCAAAACATTAACGAGCGTTTGCAGGCCATTGGCAGTTTGATTAATAAAAAGAATTCCAGCCAGGAAACAGCCTCCAGGACCAGACGGACAATAGAAATATGGGAAGGCGTAATTCGCGACTCAATACTTATAAATTTTAATCTGGACAATCGCGTACAGCATGAATATGCCAGCAGTGAGATAGGTAGAATTTTGGAGTCAAGAAACAGCCTGGATCTGATCCGCCTGGAAGAGCTGCTTGAACAAGCCAAGAAATATTTGCGTAACAACGTAAACCCGCGCCTGGTTTTGGAAAATATTGTGATTAGTTTATAGGAATTTTTTGCCGTAAGTAATTGTCATCCTGAGCGCAGCGAAGGATCTCGAGACTATATCCACGGGATTCTTCATCCCGAGGACTCGGGATTCAGAATGACAACAAATGCGTAAGTTTAATATTTTTAAATTATATGTTAAATAAAAAAATACTTATTTTGTTAATTTTAATAATCTCCAGCCTTACCCTCACCGGCTGCATCCAGACCAAATCTGATACTAACATCGGCGCGGTTGACGGCGGAGTATTTCGTTCAATTGACAAAGGCGCGACCTGGCAGCAAAAAGTTATTATTCCCACTGTTGGCCGGCCCGGCAGTTTTTCCAAGGCTAATATTATGACCTGGGCAATGGACCCGGAGGACAGCCAGGCGATCTATTACGCCGGCATCAAGGCCGGGCTGTTTTATACTTATGACGGAGCCAATAGCTGGCATAAGGCGGCCGGACTCGGGAATAACACTGTCCGGGCAGTGGCTGTTGATCCTTTTAATAAATGCGTAATTTATGCCACTATCGGCAACCGGGTTTTTAAATCTGTTGATTGTTCCCGCGCCTGGAAGCAGATGTATTTTGATAATCAGGCCAAAATAACCATTGACGCGCTGGCATTGGATCGTTTTAACCAGAATCATGTGTATATGGGCCTTTCCCGGGGAGATCTGGTCAAGAGCCTGGACGCGGGCGAAAGCTGGCAGACTCTCCACCGGTTTAACGCTAAGATTGACAGGCTGATAATTGACCCTAATGATTCACAAATAATGTATGCTTTTATAAGCAAAAAAGGCGTTTTTAAAAGCACTGACCAGGGAGAAAGTTGGGAACAGTTTAATCATGGCTTGAAAGAGCATAAGCTGGGAACAGCGGTTAAAGACTTGATTTTATTCAAAGATAATTCTACAATGATCTTTATAGCTACCAATTTGGGAATAATCAAGTCTAATGACGCGGGAGATACATGGGAGCAGATTGAATTGATACCGGCTGAGAAAAAAACCGCGCTTAATGCCATGGCTGTAAATCCCAAAAATACAAAAGAAATTTTTTATGTAACCAATAATACTTTTTTTCGTTCCAGCGACGACGGAGTTAATTGGCAGACTATCAAGCTTAACACTTCCCGGGCCGGACGGACGCTAATGATCAATCCGAAAAAACCGGAAATAATGTACATGGGAGTAAGGGCATTGCCGAAGAAGTAGGGAGAAAGTAGAATGTAGAAAGTAGAATGTAGAAAGTAGAAAGTAGAATGTAGAAAGTAGAAAGTAGAATGCGAATGAAAACCTTTTTCTATTTTCTGTTTTCTATGCCCTGTTTTCTAAAAACGTGTAAAAACCATCATATTTTTTTATTGCTAATTAGTTTTATAAACATACTCATATGAATGAATACATAAAAGTCAAAGAAGCGGAGTTTAAAAAAACAATAGATTTTTTTATCAAAGAGATCGTTGGCATCCGCACCGGCCGGGCCAATCCTAATATGCTTGAAGGCGTGCAGGTGGATGCTTATGGCGCCAAGACTCCGATCCAGGGAGTGGCCGCCATCAATGTCCCTGACGGGCAGTCTATTCTGGTCGTTCCCTGGGACAAGAATGTCAGCAAAGAGATTGAGAAGGCGATCGTGGACGCGAACCTGGGAGTAGGGGTAGTCAACGAAGGCGACAAGATCCGTTTGACAGTGCCAAAAATGACCGAAGAGAACCGAAAAGAGCTGGTAAAAAAGCTAAATGAAAAATTGGAAACAGTCCGGGTTTCCATAAGACAGATAAGAGAAGACATTAAAGCCGCGATTGAAAAGGCGGAAAAAAACAAGCAGATCACCGAAGACGATAAGTTCCGTTTTATCAAAGAGCTGGATGATGAAACAGTCAAACAAAACGAAGAGCTAAAAAGTTTGCGTGATAAAAAAGAAGAGGATATAATGACTATTTAATCTATGTTTTTAACTATAATCACTTTCATACTTGTTTTATCTCTCCTGGTGTTTGTCCATGAGCTGGGGCATTTTTTAAGCGCCAGGAAATTCGGCTTGCGCCCGGAGGAATTCGGCTTTGGCTTTCCGCCCCGCGCCTGGGGAATTTATAAAGCCAAAAACGGGAAGTGGAAAACAACCAAAGGGAAAAAACAAGTGGATGACGCGGCAGATACGATCTATTCCATTAACTGGCTGCCGCTTGGCGGGTTTGTCAAGCTGGGCGAAGATGATGCCGATATCAGCCCGAACGCGAATCATTTTCATAATAAGCCAATCTGGCAGAGGCTGGTTATGCTTTTGGCCGGCGTAACCATGAACATGGTTCTGGCCGCGGTATTGATCACTCTTGGCTTTATGATCGGCTTGCCGCAAGCAACAGAGGATCTTCATCCAAGCGCGCGAATCAGCGATCAAAAGATCCAGGTGGTGAGCGTGCTGGACAACACCCCGGCCGCATTATCAGAGCTGAAGATCGGCGACGCGATCATAAGTATTAATAATGAAGACTTAAGAAATAGCGGGCATTTGCAGGCCTTAACAGCGGCTAATACCGGCAATGAATTGACCTATGTAATTAAAAGAGCCGACGTGGTATTTGAGAAGCAAATTACTCCGATAACGATTGAAGAAACCGGATCCGGCGGCATTGGCATCGGGATAGTTGACACCGGGCTGGTCAAATATCCGATCCATATCGCTATTTGGGAAGGTGTTAAAAGTACCGGCTTGATCTTAGCGGCTATTTTCCTGGCCTTTTTTGAGCTTTTTAAAAGTATGTTTGGGGCGTCTACGCTAAGCGCTGATATAGCAGGGCCGGTTGGCATCGCGGTTATTACCGGCCAGGTCGTTCGCATGGGCTTTGTTTATGTCTTGCAATTCGCGGCCATGCTTTCAATTAATCTGGCAGTAATTAACGCTTTGCCGTTTCCGGCTCTGGATGGCGGTAGGGTGCTATTTCTTATAATTGAGAAAATCAAAGGCTCTCCGGTTAAGCGGGAGCTTGAAGGCGCGATCCATTATATCGGCTTTGCCCTCTTAATGCTTCTTGTTCTGGCAGTAACATTCAAGGATCTGTCCCGTTTTAGCGATTCATTCAAAGCGCTGTGGCAGGCGATAGTGGGTTAGGATAAAATACTGCATTAAGAATTAACTTATTAGTAAACCCAAAAACATGCAAATTAATATTAAAGCGACAAAAATTGAATTAAGCGAAGAAATTAAAGATTATATTCAGGAAAAAATGGATATGCTGGATAAGTATCTGGGCTCGGTTACGGCCACTAATTGCGACGTGGAGATCGCCATGGCGGTTGGCGATCAGAATAAAGGCAAGATTTTTCGCTGTGAAGTTAATTTAACCGTGCCGCACGAGCTTCTTCGCGTGGAAAAAACTGAAAAAGAGCTTTTTAAAGCCATTGACAAGGTTAAAGATCACCTTGCCCGCTCAATCAGGCGCTATAAGGAGAAGCGGATAGATAAGAAACGGCGATAGAGTATGTTATGTGAAAATTTGGTGCAGCTTAGATAAAAATGCCTTAAAACGGCATTTTTTTGTTTAATATTAGATAAAAATAGCCTTGCGCACTTGACTATATTATTATTTTGTGTTATATTTAAAAATCGTTACGGTAAATTTATGCAAGTAAATAAACTTTTAGTGCCAAACAAACCGCAATTTGATGTAATCGTGGCTTTATTCTTACTAGCTGAATATGGAAAGGAAAAGTTTTCCGGTATTAGTGATGCTCAAATTATTTTTTGGACCAGAAGTGATGATCCGACCAATGAAGAAGTTGAGCAATTTAAAAAAGAGGGTATACTCCCAATAGATGTTGGCGGGAGTTTATTTGATCACCACTCCAAAGATAACGGTTATAACATAACTGCCACTACGCTGATTGCTGGATATTTAGGTATTGAAAATAATCCGGAATTAAGCGCCTTGCTTTCATATGTTCAGGAAGATGATCTTGAGGGACTGCATAACAAGTTTGGTGATTTGGTGCATATTATTAAGTCAATGTATAAGCAGGATATAGCCAATAATGAAATAATTAAATATACTTTAACAACTATAAAATATTTACAGACCGCCCAGAATGAATGGCATTTTACTGTTAGGCGTGAATTTGAAAATAACTGTAAAATAATCAAGAAAAAGAAAGGAAAATCAAAAATAAAGATTGGCGTAATTGAGTCTGATAATTTACAGGTAGCAAATTATGGCATTACCGTTGCTAACATGGCGATGATAATACAGAAGCGATCCAGCGGGCATGTGATGATATTGACTAATAAATTTTATCGCCTTGATCTGCGCGAGTCAATCGCGGCAATCAGAAAGAAAGAGCTTGAGCTTAGGGGATACAACAAAGTAATTGAAATAGATAAATTAAAATTTGAAGGAAAAAATCAATTGCTTCCGAATTGGTTTTATCATCGCTCGCTTAATGCGTTTTTAAATGGTTCAAACGCTTTAAGTGAAACCGAAGCGACCAAAGTTCCATTCTCTGAAATTATCAGATTTATGATATATGGTGTAACATCGGAAAAGTCTCAGTTATGTGATTGTCATGAAAGGGGAACAAATTGTCCATATAGAGCTTATGGTTTTAGTAAATGTTTAGATATTAGATAAAAAATTTAAAATAGTAGTTGATCTTTAAAATATTACACTATTTCTTTGTTAGGATATTAAATTTAGTATTTTGACATGGAAATAGTGTATAAACAATAAAAACAAACAATTTACCTAAGGAGGTAGCGAATGGTTAAAGTACTGGCAAAATATGTAAATGGGTTAATGTTGGCTGGAAACGTTTGTCCGATTACAGGTAAGCGTAAAGAGCCGGGATTTCGGGTAGCTGATGAAGCAATAAAAAAATACCCGAACGCTAATGAGGCAGTTGATACGGTCTTAGAGGCTTATAGGGAGCTTGATAACGGCCACCGAATTGCACTTGGTGGGGATAATGAGCGTAAACGCGTTTTTGGCCCGGTTTTATGCCAGGTTAAAGTGGCAAAAGACGCTAAGTGGTGTAATCCAAAAAATGGAATTAAACCATTTCTATCATACGCCTATAGTGCTCGTGGAGGATTGGTAAATGCCTCAGTGTTTGGGGCTGATGAAAAAGACGCGGGAAAAATTATCTGTGTTTTAGCGGAGCTTAAAATACGCAAGGCTCCTACAGGAAGGGAATATCCTTATTTCCGTTTCCAAAAAGTTGACGGTGTAAGGTCGGATGTGAAGTTTGCCATCCGACATGAAGATTCAAAATTCGATGTTTTGGAATTTGTTTACGATCTTCCCTGCAAGGTGATTGACCATTATACAGGAGGGAAAATTGGTCAGGACCGCTATCTTTATTTTGCTGTTGGCTTTGTCCCAATTTGTTAACAAGCTACTTTGTAGCACAAACGAGCCCGTGAACGTTTAAACAAGTTCCGGGCTCATTTCTTTTTTTGCATTTTTATCCCTTTTATATTATACTAAATATATTAATAAATATAACACGCTAAGGCGTGTTTTTTGGTGTTAAATATATTAAATATGAGTTTTTTAGATAAAATATTCGGCGATCCGAACGAAAAAACCCTTAAGGAATTAAGGGTGGTTGTTGATGAGATCAATAAGCTGGAGACGGGCTTCGCAAGGCAAGAAAGTGCCAAGTTAAAAGTTGAAAGTGATAAATTTAAAGAAGAGTTGAAAAATTTAGAAGGTGATGAGCTTGAAAAAAAATTAGATGAAATATTGCCGCGGGCTTTTGCTGTTGCCAGGGAAGCGGCCAAACGGGTGCTGGGGCAAAGGCATTATGACGTTCAGCTGATCGGCGGCATGGTACTGCATCAGGGCCGGATCGGTGAGATGAAAACCGGGGAAGGCAAGACTTTGGTGGCGACTTTGCCTCTTTATCTAAACGCGCTCGCAGGCAAAGGCGCGCATTTAATTACTGTTAATGATTATCTTGCCCAGATCGGCGCCGGGTGGATGGCGCCGGTTTATCATTTTCTAGGTCTTAGTACCGGCGTGATAATCCACGAAACCGGTTTGTTGTATGACCCGGAATATACTGATGATTCCCAGTATGACGCGCGGTTAAAACATTTTCGGAGAGTAGAACGAGCCGAAGCCTATCAGGCTGATATTACTTATGGCACTAATAATGAATTTGGCTTTGATTATCTGCGCGATAACATGGTCCAGAATTTGGATCAAATGGCTCAGCGCGGTTTGCATTACGCAATCGTTGATGAGATTGACTCAATTTTGATTGACGAAGCCCGCACTCCTTTGATCATTTCCGCTCCGGCCGAAGAATCAACTGACAAATATATCCAATTCGCCCAATTAGTAAGGCGCCTTAAAGAAAATAAATCCCCGGTCTCTCAATCAGATTCTAAATTAATAAATTTGGGTAAGACAGAGCAGGAAGAAACAGATCAGGGTGATTATAACGTGGATGAAAAGATGAAAGCAGCCACGCTTACCGAATTTGGCATTCAAAAAATGGAAAAATGGCTGGGCGTGGATAATATCTATACTGAGCGCGGAATCAGGGAAGTGCATCATATTGAGCAGGCCCTTAAAGCCCATGCTTTATTCAAGCTGGACCGGGATTATGTAGTTAAAAATAACGAGGTAATAATCGTGGACGAATTTACCGGCCGGCTAATGCATGGCCGGCGCTACTCCGAGGGCCTGCATCAGGCGATTGAAGCCAAGGAAGGGGTGGCGGTTCAGCGCGAGTCCCAGACGCTTGCTACTATTACTTTTCAGAATTATTTCCGCATGTACGAAAAGCTGTCCGGCATGACCGGTACAGCCATAACCGAAGCCGAAGAATTTGCCAAAATTTATAATCTGGAAACCGTCATTATTCCCACGCACAGGAAACTTATCAGAAAGGACAATAATGATCTGATCTACATGACGGAAAAGGGCAAGTATAAGGCAGTGATTGAAGAAGTTAAAAAACGCAGCCTGGATGGCCAGCCGGTACTGGTTGGAACGATCTCAATTCAGAAAAACGAAATGCTGCTTAATATGATGGAGCGCTCCGGCTTGCGCCCCCAAGTCCTTAATGCCAAGAATCATTTGAAAGAAGCGCGGATAATATCCGATGCCGGTAAACCGGGCGCTATCACTATCGCGACCAACATGGCCGGACGCGGCGTGGACATTATGCTCGGCGGTAACGAGCCCTCCAAAGATTCGCTTGAGCATAAGGAATGGGAAAAAGAGCATGAGAAAGTTATTGCCAGCGGAGGATTATTTATGATCGGCACCGAACGGCATGAAGCCAGGCGAATTGATAACCAGCTGCGCGGCCGGGCCGGACGGCAAGGCGACGCGGGTGAGAGCCGTTTTTA
>DAOVXE010000149.1 GCA_030636285.1 Candidatus Falkowiibacteriota bacterium
TAAGGTGATGGGTATAGTTCTGCGCCCGCAGGACACAGAACTATACCCCCCACTTTTCTCAAATCCCACCAACAAAAAAAATCACCAAATCCCATCTTAACAAATCCAAATTACCACCCCACCTCTAAACCAAACAACTAACCCAAAAATCCGCCAACACAACCCTACCTCAAACACCCCAACCAACAACAAACTTCAACACAACCAAAACCAAACCTATCAATCTTTTTTCTTGTCCAAAAACGCAAGCTCCTCTTATATAAGAGGATTTTTTATTTGTAATAATGCTTAAGCAAGTGTTGATATTAGACAAATTAATCCTGAGGCAAAGGTTCGTTTATCGGCTCAATCTGGGTTGAAACCACGCCTTTTTTAATTGTCCTCAGCTCTTTGGCAACCGCGTAAGAAAGATCGATCTCGCGAGTATAATTGCCCTGGCCGTCCTTGACATACGGGCCGCGGTCCAGTACCGGAGCGATTATTGATCTGCCGTTTTCCAGATTAGTAATAATAACCTTCCTGCCCAAAGGCAAGGTGCGATGGGCCACTACAATATCATGCATATTATATATTTCCCCGTTGGCCATGTTTTTCCCATGAAAGTTCGGGCCATACCAGCTGGCCAGGCCTTCTACCGGCTCATAATCAACTTGCTTGATTATTAACTTCTGGCCGGGATAAATATAATTACTAGTATCTAAATTATTCCACATTCGGAGCTGATAGCGATGAACCTTGTACTTTTGCGCGATCCGGTAAATTGAATCGCCTCCTTTAACCGTGTAAATAATTTCCCTGGGCAATACCTTGTCTAAGACAACTGATTCAAGGTTTTGCTTGTTTTGAGTTTCATTTGCTTTAAGCGTGGCATACTGCCCTGCCAGCAATACTAAAGTTACGCTAAATATTGTGATAAGACTGGTCTGAATTAACTTTTTACCCCGTAAAGAAAAGCTTCTGACGAAATCGGGGGTGTGATATTTTATCGCAGTCGGTGGTTTAATGCCACTAATAAGCGATACCTTTCTACGGGGTTTATTTACTTTTAACATAATAATAATATTTATTATTTTTTTAGTAATTAAACACAATAACACAATATCAATATTTTGTCAACCATAAAAAATAAAAACCGCTTAAATTAGCGGTTTTTTGTCTTAGATATCTATTCAATTATTATAATTACTTTGTCATTAATAATTCTTCACTTCTTTAATTAAAAATTCTTTTACTTTTTCAAAATCAACTTCTTTATTATGCTTAAATAATATTGGCTCAATTTTAATGTCATCAAAGTATACCAGACTTTTTAATATTAGGTTAACGTCAATGTCGTTAAATTTTTTTAACGCTAACTTAATAATTTTTTTAATATCAAATTTTTTCATTATATAATACAAATCAATATAATCTTTGTTCGTTGACCGGCTCAAAATTGCTGACAATTTCATGCACGCGATATCTTCAATAGAAGCTAAATACAAATTTTCTTCATTTATTTTGCTTCTAACAAGCTTATAATTATAGCTAAAAAAACTGATTTTAATATTATTGTCAATAAGAACGGTTAAAGTATTTTTTTCTTCCTGGATTTTTACTATTTTATGATCAGAAAAAATGTCTTTCAACAGTTTAAATAATTTGATCGTGTCAATATCACTTTGCGTAAAAAAATCAAAATCAAGGCTATCGCGGTGGCCGATCTGAAGAGCCAGAGCAGTGCCGCCAGCTAGATAAAAATTATTTTAAAAAAATTTTAAAAGCGGCAAAATAGCCAGCCTTTCTTTGTCTAGTATGTCGTAAAACATTTAAAAAATTTCTTAGAGACTGTTTGAAAAGTCGCTTAACTAAATAATTTTGCGATATGTTTTTTTTGGCGTTATATTAAAAATAATTGACCAATAATTTAAAGATTTATTATTCCATTCCCCTGGCAAAGGATTCATTATTGCATCTATTATATCATTCTGCTTATAGATTTCAAATAATAAATCAGTAGCCTCTTTTGTGCCTAAGTTTAAAACATTTGTAATAATTCTTTTTTTATCCAATTCCAGATCCATTCTGCCTGTGTCATAAGACCAAAGGAATGGCTTGAATTTTTTAATTATATCTTTTTTTTCTTGTTTCATAATATAGTAATTTTATCATATTTTAGCGCAAAAATCAATAAAAACGCGCAAATCCATGAACACCGGCATTTGCGAGCCGCGGCATTTGCGAGCTTACTTTAAGCTTTAATATATGCTATAATTAAAAAAATAAGAATTATTTTGAATTATATGCGCTACTTAAAAAATCCTTATCGTTTATTAAAACATATTATTGTCATTCCACTAATATCTACTTTAATCGTACCAATAATTATTACGGATATTTGGGCTGAAATTTACCATCGTATCTGTTTCCCATTATATAAAATTCCGTATGCCAAACGAAAAAATTACATTAAAATTGACCGACACAAACTTAAATATTTAAACTGGGTGCAAAAAATATATTGCGTTTATTGCGGATACGCCAATGGGTTAATCCAATTCTGGGCCAGACTAGCGGCTGATACAGAGCTGTACTGGTGCGGAATCCGGCACCGGGAAAATAAAAACTTTAAAGCCCCTGAGCATCATAAATACTTCCCAAAATATGGAGACGAAAAGGGATTTAAAGATAGATATAAAAAATAGTGTCTTTGCGGTTCTACTGATATTTTGTTATAATTAAAATACTTATGAAAACAGCTAATACCGGTATAGTTTTAATAATTACGCTATTATCGCTTTGTGGTTGCCTTAGCTATGGCGATAAACGCGCCTGCCGCAAGGCTTGCGCGACGATTGAACCGCTGGAAACAAATCTGGAAATCACAGAAGCCGACCTGGAAAAAGGCATGTATTTTGGCAACCTTATCCAAAAGCGGCAAGGCACGCCTGATGATTGGATCCATGCCAGCGAAGGGCAGCACAACTCGGCCTGGCTAAGCCGCAAAAATGTAAATGGCCGGCGTTGCGACTGCGTTAATACTTACGAAGATAATAAACAATAATTATGGGTCATACGCAATATATGGTTCTAGCTAAATAATTTGGCCACCCGGAATAGAAAGAATTTCTTGTCGCGCACACCTCTAACCAACGATCGAAAACCTTTTAATTTTGCGTTAAA
>DAOVXE010000082.1 GCA_030636285.1 Candidatus Falkowiibacteriota bacterium
GTTTTTATCCAATCGGCCGACAACAAATAATTTTTCTCTGGGGTAAGTCCGTTCGCCCTCTCTATTAACAAGCAAGTCAAAAATATTATCCTCGTTTTTGAATTTTCGGTTTGAACAGACATAGCCTTTGGGTTTGTTTATTATCAAATAGATTTTTTCAGTTTTGATTTTAAGAACTTTATCATTAACTTGTACCTTATCGCTTAATAAAACTTTTTGCCCCAGCTCCGCCGCTTTGTTGTTAACCTTAACCTGGCCGGAACGAATTAACTCGGTAGCCTGCCTGCGCGAGCAATATCCTGAATCAACAATAAATTTTTGTAAAATTATTCTTTTCATTAACGCATATTTTTAACAAGCTTTGCCAAAGCTTGACATAAAAATTAATTTTTGCTATTATGTTAATTATCAATATAATAGCAAAAATTATGCATACTTACAATATTTCACTTAATAAAGAATTGGCCGATTTAGTGGATAAGCAAATGATTAATGGAAAATTTGCCAATCGCAGTGAATTTTTTCGCCAGCTGTTAAGGCATGCTTTTTTTTCCAAAACACAAACTAAGGAGGATTGGATTTATAGCGAGCCGTTTTTTAATGAACTGCAAAGCAGAATATCGGCAGTTAATAAAGGAAAAGAAAAAATAGTCAGCGGTAAAAATTTTGATAAAGAATTTAATTTATAGTCGCGTGCTCAAGTCTAATATATGTACGATTTTTTTGTCATTAACAGCTGTAAAAAAGATTTTAAAAGGTTGAGCCGCGAGGCTCAGCTTTTTATTCGCCGCAGTATTTTTCCCATTCTTTTAAAAAATCCTTTTGTGGGCGAAAAGCTTAAAGGCAATGAGCTTAAAAGTTTATACAAATTCGGCATCAGATTTAAAGCAGCGGATTATAGAATTATTTACAAAGTTAAAAATAACGAACTGATTATTATTTTTATTATGATTGCGAGCCGTGAAAATTTTTATAAAAAGCTTAAGCAACGCGTTTAAAAAATTTGTTAATTATTTTTTTTCTTTAACTCAAGCCTTATAATTCCGATCATTGCTATCAGCGCCCAAAATAATACTGCCAAATCATTTTTAAAATATGGAACGTCTACAATACCATGCACCACAATAACAATCATTGCCCCCATAATTCCTAAAATCAAATACTTATTTCCATTATTGAATTTTCCTAAAAGCTTAAAGCTAAAAGCTAACACTTTTTTAATAATCCAGATAAATAATAGTACTCCCAACAATCCCAGTTCTGTCCAAAAATTAAGCATTAAATTGTGCGGGTACATATAGATCTCAACCGGCTGCCAATGTTTGGCTTTGTATTCTTCGTCCCACCAGACGATTTTTTGGCGGAAATCTTTGTCTCGTGAAAAATTAAAAAATATACCTTCCTGATGATATGGCTTAACCGCCTCCTGATAGCCGGAAAGACCGGTGCCTATTAGCCAGCGGTAATCCTCTTTCATCATCTCAAATGTTTCCCGCCATTGTTGTTTGCGAATTTCACCGGAAATATCCTTAAGCATGGCCTTGTCAGACAAATAATTTAAACTGCTGTTGGAAAAATTAAAATATTTATGTTCCGGCACAACAAAAAGAAAAAAGAGCGGGCTAAAAATTATAAAACTAAAAACTACCGCCACAATGCCAGTTGGTAAATTTTTTAATTTTGGTATCTTTTTTGCTAATAAAAACAATCCTAATACAAAACCGGCGATCAATATCCCTGCCAGCGCCCCTTCTGAGCTTGCAAAAATTATTGCGGTAATTGAAAACAAAATTGTTGCGCCCGTAAATAATACACTCAACCTGTCATCTTGAGCGAAGCGAAGCGAAGCGAAGGATCTCGTTGATTTTTGATTTAGCTTGCTATCTCGAGATTCTTCGGCCTTCGGCCTCAGAATGACAGCTGTAAACCACCCAATCAACAACATCACGATTGGTCCTAAATAAAGCCCCAGCGCGTTCGGGTAAGGGAAAGGTCCGGTAACCCGCGGTAAAAAATTTTCAGGAGAATATAATAATCCTGTTTTTTGCAAAATCGTGTAAAGCGAAACAAAAAAAGCGGAAAACGCCAATGGCCACAAAATTTTCCGTAGGAACAGGGCATGCCCTGTTCCTGCGGAAAATTTACCAAATACATTTATAATTAATATATAAACCAAAATTGGTTCAAAAAAATAAGCTTTCCATACGCCAAGCGCCGCGTCGCTAAAGCCGGCCATTGCGATCGCGATCCAGGAAATAATTAACAGCGCGATAATCTCATAGTCAAAAGGATATCTTGTAACTCGTAACTCGTAACTCGTAACTCGTAACTTTCTAAATCGTTTTTTAATATTTTCAATTATAGCTTTATAATTTTTTATCATCCAAACTGCGAAAGCCACTAGAATCATTGTTTCTAATACGGTGAAGGGAATACCAAAAACATCAAATCGGATCATGTAGCTGGGCAATGCAGCCAAAATCACCATAACCGCCCAATCAAGCCGCCGCCAGGCAAGCAGTGAATATGCAATTATAAATGGAATTAAATATAAAATCATAAGATATTTTACGTAATAAGCATATACAACCCCAGCCCAACCAAAGCGGTGCCAATCATTTTTTGCATCAGCACTCCTTTGCCCAGTTCTTCTTCTAAAATTTTAGGGAATCGGCGGGAAAGAAATATTACAATCAGCAAAAGAAAAATATACTGAGTTCCCTGGATTGAATTGATAAGAGCTACATTGCCCAAAAATATTGCCCAATTAAGCATTATGAAAGCAACAGCTGCTAATATGCGAACACCAAGAAAAAAACCTAAATTTTTCGGTGTCTTTATTCCTTTTTGATAATCAAATATCATGCGCCGCCAGTCAGGAACAAAAAGAATAAATAAAACACCGATAAAACTGCCCATTCGGCTCCAGACAAAACCGCCGATAAAAGGCTGGGTTGTGTAAATATATTTAATTAAAACGTAATAAGCGGCAAAAAGCAAGGCGCTGGTCAAAGAATTAAATATTAAACGCCGGGTCGGGCGATACTGGGCATGAATCGGCCCAAAGATATTACCGAATATTTTTTTAAAACGCTGAGACACTTCTCCTAGATAATAAAAACGGGTATGTTTGATGGAAATTAATACTCCCCCGATTATGAGAACGATAAAAGCCAAAAATTGCCGTTCGGTTAATACCTGCCCTAAAAAAATATAAGACAGAATAAAAGAAAAAATAGGGATCAGAGCCCCGACGATCGGCACTACCCGGGTGGCTTCGCTTTGGTGCAGGGCCTTGTACCAGAATATTAAAGTCAGTAAAAAAAGGCCTCCGGCCAAAAGATCAAGACTTAGCTCGCGGAGAGTAGGCAGCCAGGGGTCAAATATCAAAATAACAAAATTAAAAATACTCCAGATACCGACAAAAAAAGCATAAACAATTGAGGAGTGGATTTTTTTACTAAGCAAAAACTTATCCGCAACATAAACCCCGGCGTTGATAAAATAAGATGTAATTGCGATAAATAACCACATATATTATAGATTACAAACCAACAAATCAACTACAAATAAAACAAATACATATCTGTCATTCTGATTCCGCGTAGCGGGAGAAGAATTTCGTTGTCTCAGCAATCACGGGATCCTTCGCTCCGCTCAGGATGACATTCGCCTATTTGTAGTATTTGTGAAAAAATTTGTTGGTTTGTAATTTTGTTGGTTTGTAATCAATTTAAACCTTAACCTCAACCGCATTCTCCTTGCAAATTTTCTTATATTCCTCTGCGCTTGGCCGTGCAGTGCGTTTAAAAGTCTCTCTGTCTACTTTGTAAAGGCCGAATTTAGGTGTCCAGCCATAACTCCATTCAAAATTATCAAGAAGCGACCAATGAAAATATCCTTGAACATCAACTCCGTCTTCAATTGCCTTATGGATAAACGCAAGATGTTTTTTGATGAATTTAACACGATTTTTGTCTTCAGCGTCAGCTAAACCGTTTTCGGTGATTAATATCGGCTTGTTATATTTATTAGCAAATTTAAGCACTTTGTAAATCCCTTTTGGATATATTTCCCAGCCCTTATCACTCACCCATATATTTTTATTCTTTTTAAACGGCGGCCGCCAGATTATCCGATCATGGAAATAATAATTTATTCCCAGATAATCAAAATTATCCCTGGTTTTATTAATAAACCGGGCATTCCAGTAGTGGTGCAAGCTCTTGGCAAGCAGCCGGGTCCAGGGGTTCCAGGAGCTCGCCGGCTCAAAATAATTAAGCATGGCCGCGTAGCCTACCTGCGCTTTTGGATAATATTCATGGATCTGATTATAGGCCTGTTTTTGCGCTTGAACCAAATTTTTTAGCGCTTTTTCCGCCAACACCAAACTTCTTTTTTGCGGCGGATGATAAGCCTTTAAATAAGCGCCAAAAACATACATCATTGGCTCATTTAGAACCACCCAATAATCAATATCAGCGCCTAACTCTTTAATAACCAAATCAACATAATTCTTAAAATCCTCAATGGTTTTTTTGTTTGTCCAGCCGTCAGTATTGGCGATCCAGGTCGGCAAAGTCCAGTGCCAAA
>DAOVXE010000027.1 GCA_030636285.1 Candidatus Falkowiibacteriota bacterium
ACCCCTTGGCAAATCGGCTGACAGCGGAGGCATATCCCGTCCGATCAAACGGCCCAGTAAATAATCATTGGGCCAGTACGGATCCTGCAGCAAACGCATGCCGACAAGTGGCTTATTTTCGCCGGTCCGGTCCATTGCCCCTTTCAGCGGAGAAATGCGCATAGACGCGATCTCTTTTTTCAATTTTTTCAAATCCTCTGCGCGCTGATCATTCTGCTTGCCGTATATCTCCGCGATATCGTAATCATCTCCGAAAACGTCTTCATAGGCGCGCGTGTAATTCAAATAGGTTAAATCGCTTTTCAAGCCGCTAAAAAAAGAAATGAATTTATACACTATTGCCCATTGATTCTTTAATTCCTGGTTATCATTCAAATCTTTAGTCAGATAAGCGGCCGCTACCGAACTGATAAGCCAATCCTCAAAATCCAAAAGGCAGTCCGGGCAAGTGTCGGTTCTATAATACAGCGGAAATTCTGAATTCAGCCATTGGATCGCCAGATAAAAATTATTTAATTTGGAATTTGCCTGATAATTATTCGGGACTTTAAATTGCCTGTAATCTCTGGAATATAATAAAATCGGGGATTTGGAATCGTGTTTAGCGGCTTTTATCAGCTCATATTCCCGCTCCAGGCTTTGTTTCAGTTCTTCAGGAACGTCAAAATTATATGAATAAACATCCTGCTCGGAAAATTTATTTATATCAGTAAAACTTTTATCAGCATTGATCTGATCCTCCTTGGGCATTAAAAGCTTTAAAACCATGGCCAAAAAGGCCGTTTCCATTCTTTCTCCTTCCAGCACCGGATCATTAGCCAGGCCAAGGTCAGCCAGCCGCCTTTTGTACCTGGTTAAGGATACATCATATAACGACTTATATATCTGCCAAACCGTGTCATAAAAGGCGCTGCGCTCTATCTCTTTAAAGACATGCTTAAGCTCGTTTTGAAAATAATAATAGATAAAATCATTGGTAATAATTATCGGAATATCCTTTTCTATTAATAGCCGATATACATCATAAAAAGTATCCGCGTCTTTGGAAAATTGATTGCCTGTTATGCTAAATCCATTATTGTCCAGATCCGGAACAAGCGAATCAATATTCATTTTTCTGGATATATCATAAAAATTCATTACCTCGGCCTTGGCGTTTATCGGCAGGCCATAGCTCAGAACAGCAACAGTATCCTCTGCTGGAGGCTTATAAAAATTTCCAAAAGTTATTAACTCGGCCTGGGAGCTGTCAACGCCGCTGTTGCCATTTTTGCCATTAGCGTTTTTATTATCCTGTTCAAACGGTAAATACCCGCTTGACGTGCCAATATCTGATGGCCGGTATTGTGGGTTGTTGATATCCGAAACTGAAGCCGGCTTTTGGACAAAATAAAAAATCACTGCCAACAAGGCAATGACTATTACGCCAACAGCGCTATAAATCGCGATTCTCAACCTGGAATGTGCTTCATCCTCAATAACCGGCCCAGACCGGAAAGGACTCACGGTATTATCTTGTTTTTTCAATTCTTTTTTCTCTTTTCCGCCATCAACAAACATATTATGTAATTAATATGGATTAATTTAAACAATATATTAAATATTTAATCACTGATCTGCATTAACTAATATTATAGACAACAGAAAATAGAAAATAGAAAATTAGATCAATCTTCTGTTATATTATAACATATTTTGTTTGTTTGCCAAAACAAAAAAATAAAAAAAGCCCTGCCTGCGAATGAATCTTTGCTGGCAAGGGTTATTCTACTATCCTTTTTATTATACTTTTTAAATTCTGAACTTCTTCTTGCAATTCTTCTAGGTTTGGTTTCTCAAATTTATCCTTTATTTTAGCCTCTATTTTATAAACATAACCTATCAAGAAACCAATAATAATTACCTGTATTACTATGATCAGGCTCTTTGTTGCAACTTTTATAGCATTCATGTCCTCCTCCTATTCTCCTATTATTAGAATGGCTAATTTTTTTCAATTATAAAAAGCGTTTTAATACATTAATATAGTTTTATTCTTATGTCAAATAAAGTTTTAGGCTCCGTTTTAAGCTGAAAATCACTCTTATTAGGATAAATCTACTTTAAATATTTATTCTTATTCCTTAAATGCTCGTCATAGGTTTTGGAAAAAATAGTTTCTTTAGTTTTAGTATCCTGCCTGTTTAAATAAAACAAATAATCACTATCAATTGGATTTATCGCGGCATTAATAGACGAAAGTCCGGGATTGCAGATCGGCCCGGGCGGCAGGCCGTAATATTTATAAGTATTGTATGGCGAGTCAATTTCCAGATCACTATATCTGGCTGCCGGATCATTCTTGCCGGTAATATAATTAATGCTTGAGTCCACTTCCAAACGCATACCTATATCCAGCCTTTTATTCAAAATACCCGAAACTATCTTCCGGTCCTTATCCAAAGATACTTCACGCTCAATAATTGAGGCCATGGTAATAATTTCGTGGATCGTTTTGCCCTGTTTGTTTATTTCATTTATCATCTCACCTGTTAAACGCGAGGCAAAAGTGTTGATCAATTTCTCAATTACATCCTCTGCCCTAGCATCATTGTACATTCTATAAGTATCCGGGAATAAGTAGCCTTCCAGCGGCTGATCAGCCGGAATGCCGGCCAGCGCCGCTGGTTTGGCAAACTCAAACGGCCAAGGGGCTGATTTTTGATTGGCTAAATTACTAAATTCCCGCGAAGAAATAATATTCAAATTTGACAAATACTCGTCAATATCTTCAATTGACCAGCCCTCAATGATTTTTATAATAATTTCCCGGTTTTCGATTTGGCCGGTTGATAAGCGCAGGGCAATATCGGCGATTGACATTTTGGTGTTTAATAAATACGCGCCGGCCTGAATTTTCGTGCCCAAATCTTTCTGCCATAGATAAATTTTAAATAACTGCCTATTTTTAATTAATCCGGAATTATACAAATTAGCGGCAATTGTTTCCGCCCCTTCACCCGGCCTTATGGTAAAGGACAGGACTGACTCATCCTGGCTCATTGGAGAATAAATACCCTGCCAATAATAAAAATATCCCCCAGCCACAACTATCGTAAAAATTAAAAATATTATTTTTTTCATTATTTTTTCTCTTCAAGATCAAAATCCCTGGCTTCTTGTATTAAAATAGAGCTTGAGCGTATTTTTTCGCCCATTCCATCTACCATTTTAATTCCCAACTCCTGGCATACACTAGCTTCCGGTATTTCTCCTTGGTGGCGATCGCCGCCATTGGCAAAAATATCCGGCTTTACTTGCCTTAAGGATTCACAAATACTCCGATCCTTGTCAATTGAAAGGAATACTTCATCAACATAGCGGATAGCTTCAACTATTTTCTTGCGATCTTTTTCCGGCATAAACGGAACCCGGCCCTTCAAGCCTACCTGATAATCGCTATTTAAAATTACCACCAGATAATCGCCAAGTTTCTTGGCTTTTTCCAGCATTTCCAAATGCCCAATGTGCATTGGATTAAAATAACCGCTAACGGCCACGACTTTTTTTCCTTTTTTTGAATTCATGCAAAATAATCAATTATCTTTTATTAACGGGACGAATATAAATCCCGGTATTTTCCTTATTTTTATATCATTATCGCTTACTTTATCAACTACCACCATGTCCTGGGTTTCAAATTGCCTGCCGATGGGCAAAACCATGCGGCCGCCTGTCTTGAGCTGATCCAAAAGCTTCTTTGGTATTTCTTTAGCCGCGGCCGCTGTAATTATTTTATCAAACGGCGCGTGTTCAGGCAATCCCTTGTAGCCATCGCCCTGGATTATTCGCGCTTGCTTGCTTGAAATAAAATTATACTTATTTATATTACGCTCGGCAAGCTCTGCCAGCTCCTGTATTAGTTCCAGGCCGAAAACCCTGCCTTTTGGGCCGACAATCTCCGAAAGCAAGGCAACGCTCCAGCCCGAACCGCTGCCCACATCAAGGATCTTATTTCCTGGCTTTGGCTGTAACAGCTCCAGCATGAAAGCCACGGTTAAAGGCTGGGAAATTGTCTGGCCATGGCCGATTGACAAAGGCTCATTCAGTCCTGCCATTATTTTATATTTTGGCAATAAAAAATCCTCGCGCTTTATTTTTTCAAAAGCTTTAATAATTTCCAACGTTTTCAAATGCCCATCCTTGATCAATTTTTTAACAAGAGACATATTATAATAAACTTTGCAGCTTCTTCAACACCTCGGGTAAAAGAGGCAGAAGCAAATCATTGAATTTAAGAAACATCGGAGCAAGACGCGAATCCTTAAGCCAGATGCCAAGGAAAGTATCAAGTAAAGTATAGCGCGATATTACAAAAAGAAGCAAACCAATGGTGAGCGCGCCGGTCAGAAAGCCGAGAATGGCGCCAGCCAAACGATTGATCGTCTTAAGGAACGGAATTATGGAAATAATATTAAATATTCTTTCCAAAAGATAAAAACCCAAACCGACCAAACGGTTGATGATAGAAAAGAGGATCAGAAAAGTAAGGACTTTGCCCAGATTGTTATAGCCGAAAAACAGCGGCTCAATAAAGCCGGCCACAAACAGATAAAGCCGGCTGGCCAGAATCGCGCCGACAATCACGCCCATAAAAGCGCCAAAAGTGCGGATCAAACCGAAAAACAGGCCATAGAATATAAAGCCGGAAAGTAAGATCACTAAAATAACGTCAATTATCGGAAACATATTTAATATCTATTTTTCTAAACGAGGAAACAGCGCCTCGCCTTTTTTGATCTGTTTTTCACTGAATTGTTTTATAATTTTTTCCGCTGTTTCCGGCATAAAGGGCTGTAATAACTCAGATACATTTAAAATATTTTGGGCAACAATTTCTAATACTTTTTTTATTTCTTTGTTATCTTCCATTTTCCAAGGAGCCTTAACGGTAATATACTCATCCATTTCCTTTAATTTATTCCATAAAATACGCAAAACCTCGTCAAAACGGTATTTTTCCAGTTCCAGGGAGACTTGATCAATTAAAACCTTATCAGTCCCAAGGCTTAAATTTAATTCTATTTTATTTTTTTCAAGCAAATTGGAAACGCGCGCTACCAGATTGCCAAGACCGTTAGCCAAATCCGCGTTATACTTTTCATCAAATTTTTCCCAAGAAACATTTCCGTCATGGCCAAATGGTGTTGCGCTCATTAATAAATACCTGGTGGCGTCCACGCCATAACGTTTAATTAAATCAGCCGGAGATATAACATTGCCAATTGACTTGCTCATCTTTTGGTTATCAATCAAGAAAAAACCGTGGACAAACATGCTTTTCTGTATTGGCAAATCAAGCGACAAAAGCATAGCCGGCCAGATAGTGGCGTGAACCCGCAGGATGTCCTTGCTCATGAGTTGGATATCCGGGGGCCAAAACACCCCCTCTACCTCCCCCTGACCCCCTCCTTCGTAAGGAGGGGGGACGGTAGCACCAGAACCATCCCAGCCTAATATGGTTAAATAATTAAGAAACGCGTCAGACCAGACATAGGCGGTATGGGACTTGTCCCAGGGCAATGGAATGCCCCATTTTACGTTCTTGCGCGAAAAAGACACGTCTTTTAAGCCTTCTTTATAAAAACTGACAACTTCGTTCTTTCTCTCAATTGGCCTAATCTTTAACTCGTCCGACTCAATCATTTTTAAAAGCTTATCCGAATATTTGCTCATCTTAAATACATAAGTTTCTTCACTCATTCGCTCAGGCACGGTCTGATGATCCGGGCATTTGCCGTCTATTAGATCTTTCTCGTTTTTAAATTGCTCGCAGCCAACGCAGTAAAGCCCTTCGTATTTATCTTTCACAATATCGCCTTTGTCATACATATACTGCAGCGCGTTCTGTACCGCCTTTTTATGGGACTTCTCGGTTGTGCGGATAAAACCGTCATTGGAAATATTCATCTCGTCCCAAGCCATTTGAAACTGAGCCGCTACTTCGTCAACAAATTGCTGCGGCTCTTTGCCCTCGGCTTTGGCTTTTTTGGCGATCTTGATGCCATGCTCGTCTGTGCCGGTCGCGAAAAAAGTCGTATCTCCGATCATCCGATGATAGCGCGCCAAAATATCAGCCGCCACGGTAGTATAAGTATGCCCGATATGCGGCCTGTCATTAACGTAATAAATCGGCGTTGTGATATAGAATTTTTTATTTTTTTCCTTGTTTTTTTCCGCAGTGCTTGACATATTTTGTTATTTGTGCTATTTTAATATATTGACAATTAGCTTACATTAAATCAAAACCAACAAATTATAAGGAGGAAAAAATGAAAAAAGTTACTGTTTTGGTTATTCTGTTATCTTTATTGTTTTTTACAATCGCCTTGGCTGAGGAAGGGAAAGATTATACAGTGAAAAAGGGGGACACTCTTTCCGGAATCTGCCTAAAATTGATGGAAAACGGAACCCCGGAAGTTTGGCATAGAGAAGCCAAAAGATTGGGGCTTAAAAACTCTAATCTCATAATACCCGGGCAAATTCTCCATTTTCCATATGTTTATCGCCTAAAATGGCATACAGAAACAGGTTATTCCGGTCACTCAGAATGGTCCCTGGACGAAAATTCTGTAAAAACTAATTTTAAATCGCTTTCTAAGGATGATAAAGTGATTAAAAGTATAAATGATGGTTGGATACATGTTCATTCTTGGTATACTTTGGAACAAAAATAGAACGAAGCTATTAATGCTATTACAGTGGCTGGGTTCAAATGAATTCAGCCGCTTTTTTTATTCCCCAAAACCCATTCAAAATCAGCTATTAATAGATTCATTTATACAATTCACTGTGCGTTCCCAAAAAATAAAAAATAACTAAATCTTCTTTGCTGCAATAAATAAAAATCGCTCTTAAATCTCCGTTAATATTAATGCTTCTAAAATTATTTAATTTACCTGTCAAACAATGATTGTTTAATACGCGGTTATTAAAATCATCTTGAAAAAGCTTAATTTTCTCAAGCACTTGATTTTTAACTTTTTGCGAGCATTTATTTAGCGTTTTTGCGAACCTTTTTTTGTATACTATTCTCATATTTACGATTTTCATCTTTAAGCCAACTAATTGCGTCTTCATTATTTTCAAAAACCGGGGAATATTCATTCTCCTCCTCAGCCTCTTTTATCATTTTTAGCATATAATCACTAGGTTCTTCAGGCGGATTTGCGTCAAACGTAACCTTCTTATTTACAACAAACGTCTTTAAAAATCCATTAATAACCACACTCAAATTTAAACCCAATTCCTGAGCTAATTTTTGCGCGTTTTTCTTGGTCTTTTCATCAACCTTAACATTAATAATCGCATTTTTCATACATTTTTTTCTTTAAGAGACTGTTTAAGAAGTCCATTTTTACTGCAAATTCCAAATTTCGGCATAATTTTTTCTAAATTTTCTCGCCTATGCTCAGGCATAAGCTCAAAAATTTATAAAAAATTCTGCTCAAAATTTGAAATTTTCGCTACAAAAGCAACTTCTTAAACAGTCTCTAATAATTAATATATACTTTATATATACAAAGTATATACCATTATATTCAGGCTGTCAATGGTTTTCTTATCTCCCAATTATCACCACAAACTCCCCTTTTTGATCATCCTGGTTGTTTTTTATCTGCTCAGTAATGTGATCCAGGCCGCCGCGATAAACCGTTTCATGCATCTTGCTTAGTTCGCGGCAAACCACGACCGAGGTAAGGGGGGTGCGCTTGCGCTCTAATAATTTTTTAATATCTTTAGACGCGCCGCGGCGCGTCTCTACGATACGATCAATTTCCTTATTTTTTTTATTGATCTCTTTATTTAAATCTTTTAATTCTTCCAGGAATTTAATAATACGATGTTTGGATTCATAGACCACAATCGGATAAATACTGTCAGCAATCCTCTTAATAAAGGTCTGACGGCCCTTTTTATGGGGTAAAAAACCCATAAATAAAAATTTATCAGTTGGAATTCCGGAAATAGACAAAGCGGCGGTTACGGCTGACGGCCCGGGTACTGATTCAACCCGTACAGACGCATTGCCATGCGTCTTATAATCACCGCCAAATTTTTCAATCACTGCCTGCACCAGCTTGCCGCCCGGGTCAGATATGCCCGGGGTGCCGGCATCAGACACCAAAGCC
>DAOVXE010000170.1 GCA_030636285.1 Candidatus Falkowiibacteriota bacterium
CGAGTACTCGGGACTGTTTTCTCAATTTTATCTAACTCAAATAATTTTATTCTTCATAAGGCACGAATTCGCCGTCTTTAACCACTTTTATCATTACCGGTTTAACAACATCACCGTTTTCGTCAAAAGTTGTTTTTCCGCCAATTCCGGGATAATCTTTTACGCTGTAAAGATAATCCCTGATGCAATCAGTATCTTTATCGCCGTTGCAATACTCTATCGCGTTTGCTATTATTTTAACCGCGTCATAAGCGTTAGCCGCGTAAAAGTTGCTTTCTTTATTGTACAACTCTTTATATTTGTTTTTGTAATCTTGAATATCCGGATTTTCAATATTAAAAGTCGGCGAAATCATAAACACGCCTTCTGCTGATTCCCCGACTCCATTAAAAAATTCCTGACTTTCAAACGCAGGTGTTCCGGCAATTAATCCGTTAAGTCCTAATTCTCTTATTTGTTTTGTTAAAATCCCGGCATCTCCTCCTGCTGTAGCTGCTAAATAAAAAGCTTCTGCCCCTTTATTCTTTGCTTTGATTATATCTGTTCTAAAGTCTACTGTATCTTCATTATATTCTGTGGAAAAAACTATTTCTTTGCCTAATTTTTCAAATGCTTCTGTAAATACTTCTTTATATGAAAGACTGTTGGCTGATTGCGCCGTAAATACAGCAACTTTATTTATGCCTTTATCCATCAAAAACTCAGCCATCCTTTTTTCAGAAACCCTTGATGTTATCCTGTTTCTGAACACATAATCCCCGGCGTCAGTAATTTCTATAGACGAACCAATTGAAGTAAGCATTATAACTTTTTTAGCCTCGGTTAAGGGCGCTACCGCCAAAATATTTGAAGACCTGACAGGACCCAAAATTATATTAACATTGTCAATCTCCGTAAGTTTTTTAACAGCGCTAACTGCTTCTACTGCTTCGCTTTGCGTATCTTCATAGATTATTTCTATTTTCACTTTTCTTTCTTGATTTATTTCATCAACTGCCATATTTATTCCGTCTCTTATGTCCTCGCCAAAAGAAGCAAGCTTGCCTGTCAGCGATAAAGGAGCTCCGATCTTAATCACCTCATCTTTTTGCGCCTCTTCCTTAGTTGCCGCTTTATCGCATCCGCTGATAAACACAGAAAGCGCCAGCACAAAAACAATAAACCCGGCCTTTTTTGAAATTATGGCAAATAAATTTATTTTACTCATATTTTTTTGACTGTTAATATTTTAAAAATTATTATATTTTTCTTCTTAATTTTTCATATTCCTCAACGTTTAATTCAATATCTTTTAGTATCTCTTTAAGAATACCAGCACTTAAGTCACTATTGCTATGTATTGGAATGGTGGCGGTTCTGCCAGTTTCAGAATTTAAGAAAAAACGATGACTGCCTTTTATGCGCGTTAGTTTAAAGCCAAGAAACTTTAAAATTTTAATCATCTTTTTGGCCGGAATGATATTTAATTTTGGCATATTATTTTACAAATTCAAGGCTTTGAATGCCAATAAATTGATTTTGCGTAAATTTTTGTTTAAAAATTTCCTCTTCCACTTCCATACATAAACTAGCAACTTCTTCAAGCCGTTTATATAATTCCGGCAATGTTTTCGCCTGCGTATAGCAACTGCGTAAACTAGGTATTCGCCCGACATAATATCCGTTTTC
This sequence comes from Candidatus Falkowiibacteriota bacterium, assembly GCA_030636285.1. The sequence goes on from DAOVXE010000170.1 coordinate 1,669, forward strand.
ATCTTTCTCAATAATAACCGGAAAAGTATATTTTTTCTTTTTTTTCTTAACCATAGTAATATTTATTAGTGAATTTATTACATTTTTATCCTATCATAGTTTATATTCTCCGGTCAACCCTTGGGGTCTGTAAATCATTAGTAATATTAGCATAATTCCATAGATAACCTGGCGTGATTGCGCCGCGATCGCGTCCGGTAATCCGACAAAACGGAGAATTTCCGGCAAAAGAATTAAAAACAAAGCCCCTAAAATGGATCCGCGCAGATTTGCCAGACCGCCAAGAATAATAATGGCTAAAATAAATATAGACTCCATTAAAGTAAAAGATGACGGATCAATAAAGGTGATATATGAGGCAAAAAGCGACCCGGCAGCCGCGGCCATGCCGGCGCTTGCGACAAATATTGCCAGTTTATAATAAAGAGTCCTGTATCCAAAAATCTGAATCGCTTTCTCGTCTTCGCGTATTGCTTTTAATACCCTGCCAAAAGGCGAGCGCGTGATAAAACGCGACACAAAATAAATTAAAATTAAGAATAACAAAACAAGAATTAAAAATGATAAATTTGAAGAAAAATCAAACCCAAACAAGCCCGGCCTAGCAATCCCTGGAATGCCAAGCGGGCCTCTTGTCAGGCTTTGCCAATTAAGAAAAACAGAAAAAATAATAATATTAAATCCAAAAGAAGCCAAAGCGTAATAATCATTATCAAATTTGCTTAAAACAATGCCAATTAAAAAACTTATAATTGCGGCAAAAAATATGCCAAAAATAACAGACAGAAAAAAATTCATTCCAAAAACAGTCATAAGAATCGGGGACGCGTAAGCGCCAATGCCAAAAAACGCGGCATGGCACATAGACGGCAATCCGGCGTATCCGACAACCAAATTCAGGCTGATCCCAAGAATAGAGTAAATAGCAAATAAAATCGCCAAATGAATAAAATATTCCATGGGTTAGTTAAAAATTATAAAGTTTTTGATTTTTAATTATTTACTTACCTCACGCACTAAATGTTTTTACCTTAGAAAAAGTTATAATTAACAGTCAAGGAATTTGAATATTCCCGACTACTGTTATGCCCTTTGGGCACAAGGTACTCTTTAGGGTATAACTTGTGTAATATTAAACAAAAATGCTAAGATAAAACTTGTTTTTATCCTCGTTTTTGTTTAAATTACATTAATTATAACTTTTTTTACGTGA
>DAOVXE010000178.1 GCA_030636285.1 Candidatus Falkowiibacteriota bacterium
ATGCGACAAGTCTTGTCAATATTTTCCAAAGTCAAATTCTTAGAACAAGCCCTGGAATATTTGCTATGAATATGTAAATCAATAATTTGCCTCATGCTATAAATTACGACTTAATTAGTAACTCACATTACGCGCTAAATATTTTTACCTTAGAAAAAGCTATAATAAATGTAATTTAAACAAAAATGCTAAGATAAAACTTGTTTTTATCCTCGTTTTTGTTTAAACTATATTAATTATAACTTTGTTTACGTGATAAGTGCCGAAGTTTACTTAGTAATAAACTTTTTTATGTTCCGCGGGTTATCAACGTGGATGTTTTTTTCAAGCGCGATATGGTAAGCAAGGAGCTGGAATGCTACCACTGAAATAATCGGGCTTAAAATCTTCATGCTCAGTGGAAGCGAAATAATATTATTAACCTCACCTGGCATGGTATTGTTGCCTTTAGTGGTAATGACCGTGACTGGCGCCTTGGTCGCTATAATTTCATCCAAAACCAGCAAATTATCATCATATGTTTTATCCGACGGCATAAGCATAATAACCGGGATCTTTTTATCAAGAATCGCGATCGGACCATGCCGGAATTCTTCTGTTGGCTGGCCTTCAGCCTGGATGTAACAGGTCTCCTTTATCTTCTGCGCTGTTTCAAGAGCGATCGGGTAGCTCACGTTGCGCCCGAGAATAACCATTTGCCTGGTATTTTTAAATTCTTTGGCCAGCTTGGCAATTCGCGGCTCAAGAGCCAATACTGCTGATATTTTTTCGTTAAGCATTTTTAATTCGGGAATAATAATATCCGAACGTCCGTTGTTTATCTTTGAATGATCCAAATAAACAGCCAGCAAAATCAATATTAATAACTGGCTGGTAAATGTTTTGGTCGCGGCCACGGCTTTTTCTTTTCCGGCCCGGGTCAGGAGCGTAATATCGGCCAGGCTGGCCAGGGTTGAATCTTGATTGTTGGTTATGGCGATCGTTAAGGCCTTGCTTGACTGGGCCAGCTTTATGGCCTTAATAATATCACCGGTTTCGCCTGACTGGCTCAAAACAACAACTGCCGTGCCTTGCTCAATGATCGCGTTACGGCTTAAAACTTCATCAGCTACTTCACATTCGCAAGGCAAATCAGCTACTCCTTCAAACAGATAATTACCTAATAATGCCGCGTTATACGAACTTCCCATTCCCCAAAAAATAAAACGTTTAATATTTTTAACTCGCTCTTTAAATATTTCTAATTCATCAAAAATAATATGATTACCATTAACATAACGCTCAACCAAAGCCTTAAGCACGTCCGGCTGCTCATAAATCTCCTCTATCATCTTAAATTTTTTCCTTGTTTTTGCCATACAATTATCTATATTCTATCATTATTACTATTATTGAACAAATAAATCCAGCACCATCTGCGTGGTGCTGGATAAAAAAAGGGTTGTGCCAATTAAGCCTGGCACAACCCATATTCTAAGGATTCTTTCTATTAATATGTTCATTGATTATCCATTTGTCGATAATCAATCCCCAGTAATCATTCCAAGAGCCACCTCTATATTTTTTAGTACCGATGTCCCTGTCTAAGAAAAGCAGCTTGGTGCGAATTTCCGTATATTTATACCCGGGTTCATAGGTAAGCTCCACCCGCAGGTCAACCGCCTTAATATCCAGTTCTAATATCGGATCATGGCAAGTAGAATAACATACTCTTTTTATAAAATAATCTCCAAATACATCAAATTCAACTATTTTAAATTTCCTGTTAGTAAACTCTTTTACAATGTATTTCTTAACATAGTTGGTAAATTCTATTGATGTTACCACCTGACCCGAGGGTTTGAGTCTGTCATTATCACTCGTCACCTTAACAACATACAAATGCTTCATGAGTCTGTCAGAAGAGCCTTGCGAAGTTCTGAAAACCTGAAATTTTATTTCTAAACATCCTCCGGCAGTCTGCTCTTCATATGAATTGGCCGAATTTACTATTACAAAAAAGAACAAAAACATTAACAAACCTATTATCCGTTTCATTTAAAACCTCCTTTTTTGATTGTGTTTAAAATTTCATCTTACATTACCAAAAATCCTACATACTGTCAAACTTAATTATTTATTTTTTGCTAATAATTCTTTAGCCTTGTTGTAATCGTCTAAATTGGTGATTTGAATCCATTTGTTGGCCTTTACTATTTTAATTGGGACATCTTTAGCCATCTGTACCATTGTCTGGGGCAAGCCATATTCCTTTTCATTAATACTTACCAAGGGATATTTAAAATAATCATCAGTTAATACGTACATCGCGGTATTAACATAATTAACATCACCGTCATGCCTGCCCTCCACTATTTGTTCCAAGCAGCCGTCCCTGTCAACCACTATTTTCCCGCCAGTAAATTTGCCGCGCGCTTCTTTCACCAGCATGGCGCAATTATGCCGGAGCATTTTCTCCATATCCTTGCGCGAATAAATATCATCACCCATCAAAACCATAAAGCGTTTGTTAAGAACATCCTGACAAATTTTAAGCGCGTGCCCGGTGCCGAAAAAATCATTTTGCTCAACATAAATAATTTTCCGTTCTTTATAATTATTGCCAAACTACTTTTTGATTTGATTGCCCTTGTAGCCGATAACAATCACTAATTCATCAATTTCCTTTGGCAATTCATCCATATTATGCTCCAACAAGCACTTATTATTGATCTTAAGTAACGGCTTAGGGGTTTTATAGGTTAAAGGC
>DAOVXE010000010.1 GCA_030636285.1 Candidatus Falkowiibacteriota bacterium
CCTTTAATATAATTAATAAATTATTTCAAGGAGCTGTTCGTGAATGGCCCGGAATATTTTCTCGACATGACAAGATAGAACTAACGCCAAACCATCTTTCTGTCTGCGCTGCCGAATTTGAAAAAATAAAATTGCTTGATTCAAATTTGGAAGTAATTGACGCGGCTTTTGAGCATCTTTTAACAGACGTTGCCAAAGGTAAAAAGGGCCAATATTTTACTCCCAGGCACGCGATAGATATGGCAATAAAAATGTTAAACCCTAAAGACCGGGAATATATTATAGACCCTGCCTGCGGTTCAGGCGGATTCTTAATCCATACTATGCGCTATATTTGGAATAATGATTTAAAGCATGCCGAGAAAAGCGTAAAAACTGATTATGCCAGAAAATATATTTACGGAATTGATTATGATGATAAGCCGGTAAAAATTGCTCGAGCAATGATGCTTATTGCCGGCGACGGTAAATCGCGTATTTTAAAACTTGATTCTTTAAACCCAAAAGAATGGCGGGGCGATGAAGGCGAGAAAGAGAAGGCAAGAGCCGAGCTTCGTGAACGGCTTCACGGGTTTGATGATTATGACAAAAACGTGGAGAACAAAGAAAATTTTAAGAATTTTGATTTTGATATTCTTTTAAGCAACCCTCCGTTTGCCGGAGAAATACACGAGACTTCATTGCTTAGAGGATATGAGCTGGCGAAAAATGACAAAGGTAAATTGCGAAATAAAATGGAGCGCCATATTCTATTTATTGAGCGTTCGCTGGATTTAATCAGGCCGGGCGGAAGAATGGCGATAGTTTTGCCGCAAGGGGTTTTAAATAATACTAATATGGAATATGTTAGGGATTATTTGTTAGGAAAAGCTAGGATTCTTGCCGTGGTCGGGCTTCATATAAATACTTTTAAGCCGCATACTGGAACCAAAACCAGTATTTTATTTTTGCAGAAATGGCCAGACAATAAAGCAACTCCAAAAGACTATCCAATCTTTATGGCGGTTTCAAAAAAATCCGGTAAAGATAATTCAGGGGATTATGTTTATAAAAAAGATAAAAAAGGAATTATTCTTTACAGCCCGCAAGGCAAAAAATATCTAGACCATGATTTGGATGAAATCGCCGAGGAGTTTGGGAAGTTTATTAAAAAGGAAAAAATTAATTTTTATTAATTTGCCGCTATATGAAGAATTACATTTTTAAAATTAATTTATGACCTATTCAATAATCCAAAAATCAAAACTTGAAGGAGCGAAGAGGCTTGATGCTGAATATTATCAGCCGGAATTTTTGGAATCAAAAAATTTTATTACAGATAAAAAGCATTTAGAATTTAGAGATGTAATAAAAGAATTAACTGATTATCATGCAAATGGAAGTTATGAAACATTAAGGCAACATGTCAGGTTGTTAGACGAACCTGATTATGCGTTAATGATAAGGACAGTAGATTTAGAGAAAGATAATTTTGATAATGATGTGAAATACATATCTAAGGATGCTTATAATTTTTTAAAAAAGACCAAAATTTTTGGCGAGGAAATAATTATAAATAAAATTGGAAGCGCTGGTAGCGTATATTTAATGCCTAAACTAGAAAAAAAAGTATCATTAGGTATGAATCAATTTATGATCCGCACAAAAGATAATATTAATGCTGATTATGTATACGCATACTTAAAATGCAAATATGGGGGAAGGTTGATTGCTCAGTTAATTACTGGCACAGTTCCAAATAGCATAGACAAAGAGTCAATACGTAGTATTAAGATACCTATTTTTTCTAAAAAATTTCAAGATGAGATAAGCGAAATAATAAAAAATTCTAATAAGATAAAATATGATTCGTTAATTTATTACTCCCAAGCCGAAGCTTTGTTTTTAGATGAATTAAAAATAAAAAATTTAGATTTAGAGGATAAGTTAAGTTATGTTGTAAATTTGTCCGAGGCTGAGGAGCAAAAACGGGAAGACGCGGAATATTTTCAGCCGAAATACAGAAATTTAATTAAGCATATTAAAAAAAATTGCAATGGGGTTTTATTAGGTGATTTGGTAAGCATAAAAAAAGGAGTTGAGCCGGGGGCGGAAAGCTACCGAGAGGATGGAGCGCGGTTTATCAGAGTAAGCAGTATAAGTAAATATGGAATTAATGATAATAATCAAAAATATTTAAGCGAGGATTTATATAATGAATTAAAAGAAAAATATGGGCCAAAGAAGGGAGAGATTTTATTAACCAAAGATGCTTCGCTTGGGATTGCTTATGTTTTAAAAAATGATATAAAAGGAATTATATCCGGCGGGATTTTAAGATTAAAATTAAAAGATAAAAATATAGAAGATGAGTATTTGGCATTATGCTTGAATTCTCTTGTCGGACAAATGCACGCCGAGCGGGATGCCGGCGGATCCATTATTAAGCACTGGAAGCCGGATCAGATTAAAAATGTAATAATTCCTGTTTTGCCAAAACAAATTCAGCAGAAAATTTCTTCTCTTGTTAGCGAATCGTTTGAAAAAAGAATAAAAGCCAAAGAGTTATTGGAAGAAGCCAAGAGAAAGGTTGAGGAGATGATTGAGGAAAAATAAAAAACTTTAAATAATAACTAAAAAATGTATGTATAAAAAAATATTTTTTTTGATTTTGTTATTTGTTTTAATTTCACTAAACCAGGCAAAAGCTGACGGCTGCATGATACCAATGGATTATCAGGATGGAGATATATATGAGCCATCACAGGCTGCTTTAATTGTTTATAATGAGGGAAAAGAAGATTTGTATTTAAAAGTAAATTATGAAGGAGAAACAAATAATTTTGTCTGGATTGTGCCAACACCCACTTATCCTGAAGCAAAAAAAGCCGCGAAAGATATTTTTGAGGAATTGTCGGCATTAACAACAACCGCGCATTGGGGCGCTCAAGACAGTCTTAACACGGGAAGCGCAAAAGGAGTTGATTATGTCGAAAATGTTGTCGTTCATAGCCAGGAAAATATTGGAATTTATGAAGTAACTGTTTTATCAGCCACTGGTGTTGACGGACTTTTTGATTGGTTAAACAATAATAGTTATAAATTAAAAGATGAAGTGAAAGATATGTTAGCTTGGTATATTGAAAAAGAATGGTATTTTACGGCAATGAGAATTAAGCCGGAAAAAGAAAATAAAATTATACAGGCAATAGAAGAATTTAAAAAAATTGATAATACAGTAAATCAAGAAAATTTTACTGAGAAATTTGCAGAGAGATATGTAAACACATGGAAGAATAAAGATTATTCAGGATTTAAAAATATGTTTAATATTTTAGTATTAATAGAATCCGATGTAAGTCATATTAGTTTTAATAACGAGGAAGATTTTTTAGAAGCATTAGAAGAGGCTGAAATTGATAATTTTACATATAATGATTGGCTTGAAGAAAAACAGGATATTTATAACGAAGTTGAAAAGAGTATAAAGAATGATTCAAGTAGCGTTTCAAAATACAGCGACTATATTGAACCGATTAAAATAAGTTTTAAAACCAATACGATTGTTTATCCTTTAAAAATTTCACAGATTTCTACAAGAGTGCCTGAAGATCCAAGTGAATCTTCAAAAACAAATGAAATATTATTATATGTTTTAGCAAACGAACAGGTTAAAGCGCCCGGGTTTGTTACGGAATACGCCGAAATAGTTAATATAGCCAAGCTTGAGGAATCCGAAAATAATTTGTATTCAGAAGATTTGACAAGCCTAAAAGAAATTATAGAAATACGCGAATATTTTTTAACGAAAATGCGCCGGGATTTTGCGAAAATTGAAATGGATGAAGATCTGTATTTAATTAACGGGCAGAACCCGAAAATAGCCGTAAAATTTGAAATTGATTTTTTTACCGGAGAAAGCTGTCCGCATTGTGAAAAAGCAAAGTCATTTTTAAATGAGATGAAATACGCGTATCCCAGTTTAAAAATAAATACTTATGAAATTTATAATAATGAGGATAACAAAAAATTATATCAACAAGCAGTTGATGAGAAGCAAATTAGTTCGACCGGTGTTCCGTTAATTATTATCGGTGATGAGCATGTTTTAGGATTTGCCGAAGACATTACGGGAAAAGAAATAAAAAGTAAAATTGACAGCTATTTATTAAAGCCTTTGGTTAAAAGTTATGAAGAGGATCAGAAATACGCTCAAGCGAAAAATAAAGTTTATGGCAGCGCTTTGGCCGATAGGCTTAAAGGGAAAATTGTGCTTAAAGTGGAAGACGAAGGCAAGGCGTATTATATTAATCCGACAACTCAGTATTCACATTATCTTGGACGGCCGGCTGATGCTTTTTCCGTAATGCGCGATCAGGGCATTGGCATAATTAACGCGAATTTAGAAAAGATTCCTGTAGCTTTTGGTAATTTAACAGGCGTTGATAGCGATGGAGACGGGCTGTCGGATTTATTTGAAGACGCAATCGGCACTGATAAAAATAAAGCAGATACTGATAACGACGGTTATAATGATAAAGCGGAATTAGCAGGTGATTATAATCCGAACGGAATAGGAAAATTAAATTTCAACAATAGTTTTTCAAACAATCAAAAAGGCAAAATATTTTTGCAAGTAGAAAATAACGGCGAGGCTTGGTATGTAAATCCTGAAGACGGAAAAAGATATTTTTTAGGCAGGCCGGCGGACGCTTTTCAAGTGATGCGGAATTTGGGGTTAGGGATTAGCAATAGTGATTTTAATAAACTTTAAATAATAACTAAAAAAATTATGCAAGAATTTATAATCAACATAATCAAACAAAACGCAATAGAAATTTCGTGGATTGTTATTTTGTTCTTTTTTGGCAGAGCAATTTTAAAGTTAATTGTAAGACGGCTTACGCAGATGGCTGATGACGGAGACGATACCAATACATCTCAAAAAGAAAAAAGAGCTGAAACCTTGGGGCATGTTATTATGTCAATCGGAAATATTGTCATTTACGCCATAATTTTGTTTATGATTCTAAGCTTATTCGGCATAGACATAAGACCGATTTTAGCAGGCGCTGGTGTTATCGGGCTGGCAATCGGATTTGGCGCGCAATCACTGGTTAAAGATTTTGTTTCCGGACTTTTTATTTTGGTTGAAGAACAATACGGAATAGGCGACAGGGTAAAGATAGGCGCCGCCGAAGGCAAGGTTATCAGGATCACAATGCGTTCCACAGTGTTAAAAAATGATGAAGGAGGGGTGCATTATATATCCAATGGATTAGTTAAAGATATAATTAATATGTCACAGAAAAAGAAATCATCGTAAAGATATTTAAATTATGTTTTTATTTTTTGACACGGAAACTACGGGCTTGCCGCTGGACTGGAAAGCACCGTTAGAAAACCTGGATAATTGGCCGCGTCTGGTACAGCTGGCCTGGCTTTTAATTGACGAAAACGGCAAAGAAGTTGAGTCTATAAGCAAAATTATTAAGCCGGAAGGATTTATAATACCAACGGAGGCAGCCGCGGTGCATGGGGTCAGTACCGAGAGGGCGCATGAAGAAGGGGTTTTATTAAATCCGGCGCTAAAAGAATTTATCCAGGCCGTGGATAAGGCGAAAATATTGGTAGCGCATAATATGAGTTTTGATGAAAAGATCATGGGAGCGGAATTGCTTAGAAAAAAGCATGAGCATAAATTATTTGACCGGCCAAAAATATGCACCATGCAGAGCTCAACCGATTATTGTAAGATACAAAGTGCCCTGCGGGCAGAAAACGGTTATGGCTATAAGTGGCCCAAGTTAATTGAACTGCACCAGAAGCTTTTTGATCAAGAGTTTGAAAACGCCCATGACGCCTTAGCTGATGTTAAAGCCTGCGCGCGGTGTTTTTTTGAATTAATGAAGCGCGGAATTATTTAATTAAATTATGTGGCATATATATATTTTACAATGCAGTGATAAAACATTTTACACCGGAGTTACAACCAGCCTAAAAAGACGAGTGGAAGAACATAACACTTCCACAATAGGCGCTAAATATACAAAAGGAAGACGGCCGGTTCGGTTGGTATTTTTTAAGAAATTTGCCAGCAGATCGCAAGCATTAAAGGAGGAGTGTAGGATAAAGAAGTTAAACCGAGGAGAAAAGATGAATATAATAAATAAGGGGAAATAAAATTTGTAATCAACAAATCGTATTAAAAAATAGCTTAAATAAGCGTAAAAATGTAGGTTGAAATTTTAGTGTTAGGTGGACTTGGCACTAAATATGTAAATAAAAAATATTCCGTATACATTATAATGTATACAAAAATTTATTTTTCAGTCAAGGAATTTGAATATTCCCGACTACTGTTATGCCCTTTGGGCATAACTTGAAATATAAAAAATATGGCTAAGAAATTATTAAAAATTCTTTGGGTTGTAATTATTCTTCTTTTTATCTCTTTGCAGATCTACAATTTGATCAAGGCTAATTATGCTGATGTGATAACCAGTCTTTTAACGGTTGTGATTCTTTTGGCCATGATCATTGCTTACGGGCTGCTTGTTAGTGTTACAAAATCTAAAAAAACAAACAGCAAAGAGGCAATAAAAGAAGATAATGAAAATTAGATTTTTTATATGGATACGATCAATTCCATTTATGACAAATTAATGGCCTGGGGCTGGTTTCAGTCCTTTGTCAGCATTATACTTGATCTTGACAGTACCCGGCTGTGGGCAATAATTGCCTTAACAGCGGTTTTGGCAGCTTTTTTGATTTATAAAAAAACCGGAATAGGCGGCTTAGGGGCGCTTTTGCTAATCTACTTTATCGCCTATATTCTTTTTCAGTATGATCTGATTAATTTTTATGAAGAAAGGACTATTATTAGGGAAGAACATATTAAGATCATTGAAGAAGAATTGCAAAAATGAAAAATAATTTAATAAAATTTATTATACTGTTGCTGGTTTTTACCCCTCAGGCATTAACCGCCAGCAAGGCAACAGCTGATCTCTCCGGCCGTATTTTGTTGCAGGTTGAGCAAAACGGCGAAGCCTGGTATGTGAACCCGATTACTTTTGAAATGTATTTTTTAAGCCGTCCAATGGATGCTTTTCAAATCATGCGCGAGCAAGGAATAGGTATTACCAACAAGGATCTTAATAAAATTCCGATCGGATTGCTTAAAAATACTAGCCGGGACAGTGATAATGACGGTCTGGGCGACGCGTTGGAAAATTCAATTGGCACTGATATTCATTCTGCTGACAGCGACGCGGACAGTTTTAATGATTGGGCTGAGGTAAAAAGCGCTTATAACGCCATTGGTAAAGGTGTTATGCCGATTGATTTGGCTTTTAGCGCAAAACAAAATGGACGGATCTTTTTACAGGTTGAATCAAGGGGCGAGGCCTGGTACGTGAATCCAAGGGATAATAAAAGATATTTTCTCGGCCGTCCGGCTGACGCTTTTGAAGTAATGCGCTCGCTCGGACTGGGGATCAGCGATCAGGATCTGTTCCCTGATAATACCCGGGCCAATGAGCCGGTAGTGGAGGAAACCTCGGATTATAAAGAGATAGTAACCCAAGCGGATAATTTTGATCTCAGACAAATTGAATTTTTAATTATGGAATTGGTTAATCAGGAGCGTCTAAACGCCGGACTGGAGGCAGTGGAGTGGAACAGTGAATTGGCCAATGTGGCCAGGGAGCATAGCCGGGATCTGGCCAGCGAGAACAACAGTTTTACCGGCTTCTATAAAGCCTGCGACTATCCGATCATCCATCATGAAGGCAATGATTTTGGTTTTTATAATTCTGGCCGGCTGAATAACCGTGATATTTATTATTACCAAAAAACCGGGGAAAATATTGCCCTGGTTTCGGCCGCCCGGGTAACGGTTCGTTTTAAGGAAGGCGATCCTGCGAAAGAGGAATTGGAAAATTGCGCATTTGAGCGCAGCCGCTGGGACGAAGAATTCAGGATCAAAATGGAAATGGAAACCAGTGAAAGCGCTAAGCTGGAAGATTTAAATAATGAGCTTGATCGGCGCGGCCGTGAATTTAATAACCGCAGCGAAGTGGAAGCAGCCGAAGTTGCATGGCTTAGTGGATTTTCAGTTGCCAGGGACACTGTCCGGGGCTGGATGGAAAGCCAGGGGCATAAGGATAATATATTGACAGCAGAATATAATGAAGCCGGAGTAGGGGTTGATTATGTTAACGGCTATATCATCAGCACGCAGGTGTTTATCAACCGGGCCGTTTGCGGCTACCCGGGCGGCGCTTGCTGCAAACAGTTCGGCTATATGCCTTATTGTTATATCCCTTATAGCTGTGAGCAAAATATTTGCGTTAATTAAAATTAATTATATAACTCACCTTACGCTCTTATCACGTAAAAAAAGTTATAATAAATGTAATTTAAACAAAAACGAGGATAAAAATAAGTTTTATCTTAGCATTTTTGTTTAATATTACACAAGTTATGCCCAAAGGGCATAACAGTAGTCGGGAATATTCAAATTCCTTGACTGTTTATTATAACTTTTTCTAAGGTAAAAATATTTAGTGTGTAAGGCGAGTTATATAAGATTATAATTTGACCAGAACTGGCAATAATTGTTAAAATAAAGATATAATCATAAAAACTAAGCTATATGGCTGAAGAAAAATTAATAGAAAAAATACCCACAGGCTTCAAAACCAAGATTCAAATTTATTGCGGTGATATTACCAAGCTGAAAGTGGGCGCGATCATTAACGCAACCGATGAGAACCTAAGCGGAGGCGGCGGAGTTGACAAGGCGATCCATGCCGCGGCCGGGCCCGAGCTGCTTACAGAATGCGAGCGAATCGGGGGCTGCAAAACCGGTGAAGCGGTTATCACCAAAGGCTATCATTTACCAACCGAATATGTTATCCATACGGTCGGCCCGAAATACGGCAGTGAAGATGGAAATGAAGATGAATTGCTTAGTAATTGTTATCAGGATTGTTTGCGTTTAGCTTTTGAGCACAATATCAGGTCAATCGCTTTCCCTAATATATCAACCGGCTTATATCGCTACCCAAAGGAAGAAGCGGTGGAGATTGCTTTTTCGTCTGTCTGGAAATGGATGAAGAGCCATCAATATTATAATTTTGAAAAAATTATTTTTGTGTCATTTACAAAAGAAGATTATGATCTAAATGTTTTCTTTTTTAATCAAGCAAAATTTTAAATTTATGGTTTCTTATATTATTCCCGGCGCAATAGTTATTATAATTGCATATTTTATTGCTCGTTTTTTGTTTGATCTGCTTTTGCGGGGTTTTTTGCCTTTTATTCCATCGCGGCCATGGGTAGTGGAGCAGATAATCAATGAGTTTGAATTAGCAAAAGGGAAACAAAATTGCATTGCTTTTAGTACCGGCCGCTCAGGGTTATTCCACGCGCTTGAGCATAAATACCCCAAGGCCAGGTTAACCGCGATTGAGCCCAGTCTTTTTCCTTTCTTGGTTTCCTGGGTTCAGGCTATTATCAGGCAGACAAATATTAAAGTAATTAGAAAAAAAATTCATCGGGTAAACGTGAAAGAAGCGGATATTATTTATTGCCATCTGTATCCGGATGATCTCCGGGGAATGGGCAAAAAGTTCAAGTTTGAGTGCCGGCCTGACACTATTATTATCAGTACCGGTTTTAATATTGCCGATCTTAGTCTGGACAAAGTTATTCCCCTGGATGATGGGCACGGTAAGCTGAATTGGCTGAGCAAGAATCAGAAATTGTTTCAGCGTAAATCAAAGAAATTTAAAAAAGAAAATAAGGCATTTTTTTATAGAATTTGATGCAATAAAATGTTTTTTATATGATATCATCAATAACTATAAAAAAAGAATTAAATAAATTGGCCAACCCCAAACAAGCGCGTGTTCTTCAGCGTTTTTTTAAAACTAAACCGGGGGAGTATGGCGAGGGTGATATTTTTCTCGGCATTAAAGTGCCAATGCAAAGGCAAGTAGTAAAAAAGTATTATAAAGATTTGCCTATTAGCGAAATTCCCAAATTATTGCGCACAAAAGTTCATGAATATCGCTTAACGGCGCTTTTAATAATGGTAGCGAAGTTTAACGCTAAAAATATTACCAAGGCCGAAAGGAAAAATATCTATAATTTATATTTAAAAAATACCAAATATATTAATAATTGGGATTTGGTTGATTTAAGCGCCCCTAATATTATTGGCGTTTATTTGTTGGATAAA
>DAOVXE010000050.1 GCA_030636285.1 Candidatus Falkowiibacteriota bacterium
AAAAGGAATCTTTAAATTAGAAGAACCAAAAGAGGAGGTGCAAGATGAGCCGTATTCAACAAAGCCAAATTGAAGAATATGCGTGTGAAGAAGAGGCATGGCTGGCATCAATGATCATTAATATAGCCATGAAACATGGGGTTAAAGCCGAGTTTGATTGTCAAAATCAAATTCTTAGTTTAAAAGGTGACAACGCTAACGCATTAGAAGCCTTTTATTATGAAACTGAAAGATCTTTTTTAAGAATACGAGCAATAAACTCTGAAAAAACCCTAAACCGATAATCAAAGTCAGGATTAGGAGGTGGTGTAGATGGCTTATCGATGCAAAAATTGTGGTGGTGTAATACCCCGTTCTTCCTTAGTAGAGGAAAATGGAATTAAATTTTCAAAGTGCCCTGCATGCACAGCCAAGGCACGAATCACTAAAAAAGAATACATTAAACAATTTTACACTCATAAACACCGCCCTTTGCAAACAGTTTGCACAGAAAAATCCCTAAACTGATAATTAAAAATCAGGATTAGGTGGGAGGGGAACAAATGTAGCTCCCCTCTCTATTTTTTTTCAAAAACACTATTGCAACTTCTCTGCCAGATACGCGTCCAGATCCTTGATTGCTATCCGCTCCTGCTTCATTGTATCCCTGTTCCTGACCGTCACATCCTGATTTTCCAAACTCTCAAAATCAACAGTTATACAAAACGGGGTGCCGATCTCGTCCTGGCGGCGATAGCGCTTGCCAATATTGCCGTTGTCGTCAAATTCGCACATATATTGCGTTTTTAATTTATCATATACCTGCTTAGCCTTCTCTATCAAGGCCGGCTTATTCTTAAGCAAGGGGAAAACAGCGGCCTTGATCGGAGCCACATTGTAAGGAAACTTCATAACTATTCTTTCCTGGTCTTTAACTTTTTCTTGCCTATAAGCCGCGCAAATAGCTGTTAAAATCAACCGGTCAACGCCAACTGTCGGCTCCAAAACATGCGGAGTATATCTTTTATTATTAACCGCGTCAAAATATTCCAATTTAACGCCGGAAAGCTTAGAATGCTGGGTAAGGTCAAAATCTCCGCGATGTGCCAAACCGAATAATTCACCAAAGCCGAACGGAAAATTATATTCAATATCAATGGTTTTTTTGGAATAATGAGAAAGTTTTTCTTTGGGATGTTCGTAGCGGCGCAAATCTTCCAACTTGGCGCCAATAGACACGGCAAACTCTTCCTGCCAGTCCAGCCAGTTATCAAACAAAGGTTCCCATTTTGCTTCCGGTTTTATAAAATACTCAATCTCCATTTGCTCAAACTCCCTTATCCTGAATATAAAATTACGGGCCACGATTTCATTGCGGAAAGCTTTGCCGATCTGCGCGATCCCAAACGGAATTTTGACTCGCATGGAATCAGTAATATTTTTAAAATCCGAAAAAATAGCCCCGGCGGTTTCCGGCCTTAAATATATCGAGCCCTCTACCGCGTTCATTTCGGTCATGAACATCTGGCTCATATTTTTAACTTCAGTCCAGTCGCTGGCTTTGCACTCCGGGCACTTTAAGCCGGAGCGCAAAACCTTGGTCATGCCAGATAGATCACCCTCCATATCCTTTCCTGTTAATTCCATTACTACATGATCGGCCCTATATCTTTTTTTGCATTTTTTGCAATCCACCATAGCATCGTTAAAGCCCTCAATATGGCCTGACGCTTCCCATATTTTTGAATTTAACAAAATCGGCCCGTCCATTCCCACTATATCAGCCCGCTCCTGCACAAACTTTTTCCACCACATTTTTTTAATATTATTTTTCAACTCCACGCCATAGGGTCCATAGCTATAGGAATTGGCCAAACCGCCGTATATTTCACAAGCCGGAAATATAAAGCCTCTTCTTTTACAAAATGATACTATTTTTTGCATTTTATCATCTTCTTTTAACATATTGTTGCTTTTATTTATGTAATTTTAGTCTATAAACTAATTGTGGATAATTTTAATTTGACATTGGTATATTTTGTGCTATACTACTATTAGTTCGCAGCTCGTACCAGCTTCATACTATATGGAACCAGCAAAAACATCTTTACTTCTGTAGAGGTGTTTTTTTGTTTCTTCAAAGTTATGATATAATACTATTGCGGTGGTGGTCGGGGAACGAAGTGCTGTGGTCAGCACCGCGAGCTGCGAACTCGTTGGTACCATTATGGTATGGAGTTCGATTCTCCCGTTCTCCACCGCGCTAGAAACCGTCTCAATTAGCCAGCTGGCAAAGAGGCGGTTTTTAGAATTACATTTCCTCCAGCGTAACTATACCTAAAAGCCCTAGTCCGTTTTTAAGAACTGTCTGGATTGACTGGAGCAGGGCCAAGCGCGCCTCTTTTATACCTTTCTCTGCTTTGAGTATTGACACCTGATGATAATAATCATTAAACTCTTGGGCTAATTCAAATAAATACCTGGCAATACCGCTCGGGTCATAACTTTCCCCTGCCCGCTTAACTATTTCCGGATACTTTGCCGCCTGCATTAATAATCGATGCTCTGAAGTTTCTTTAAGTTTATCAAAATATCTGCTTTCTGCTTTCTGCTTTCTGCTTTCTGCTTTCTTAAATATACTATTTATTCGCGCCACCGTGTAGAGCAAGTAAGCCGCGGTATAGCCGCTGAATTCAAGAGCTTTTTTAATATCAAAAGTAATTATCTGCTTGGCGCCAACTTTGATCATCTCAAATTTCATCGCGCTTATTGCTAATGTGATAGCTGTCGCTTTTATCTTTTCTTCACTCCAGTCCGAATGCCGTTCTTTGGTTTCCGCAACGGTTTTATCCATAAGCTTTTGCTTTAATTCCTCGTAAGAGACAATATTGCCGGTTCTGGATGACATTGCTCCGCCCGGCAGCTTAACAAATTCATAAGCCAAATGTTCAAGCTCTTCCTTGTGCCCCATAAGCTCCAAAATCTTGAATAATTGTTTAAAATAAAGCGTTTGAGCAACGTCCACTACATAAACCGATGTATCAGCCCGGTATTTTTTCTGCTTAGCCATTGCCAAAGGAATATCAGCTACCGGATAAGTGGCGGTGTTGTCAGAGCGCAAAACAACCAGAACACCCAGACCATATTCTTCCAAATCAGCGATTATTGCTCCTTGGCTTTTTTTAAAAATTCCTTTATCAACTAATTCAGGAATTAATTTTTTCCCTTCCTCAATATACTCGCTTTCATAAAAAATATGCTCAAATTCTATATCCAGCTCTTTATAAATTTGATCAAATTGCGCAATGCTCCACTCGCGCGTCTTTTGCCACTGTTTATACTCTTCTCCTTTCCCGGTTTCAATCTTTTTCATCATCCCTTCAACCATTCGCTTATTAACTTGGTTGTCTTTGCTTTCCTGCGCGCCTTTTACATATACCTGGGCCAAAAACTCACCCTTGTTCGCCGTAGCTTTAGCGGAGGAGGGCTTATTATCACCCGGCTCTTGATCTTTAAAATATTCATTCAAAGCCCAAAGGGTTTTAGCAACATGAATGCCAAAGTCATTAATATATGAAACCGGAATGCTTTTATATCCATTGGCCGCCAGAATCCGGTTAACAGCGTCGCCATAGCTGATATTCCTAAGATGTCCGACATGATATTCTTTGTGCGTATTAGCATTGGAATATTCCAGCATTACTTTTTTCTTTTTACCGCTTTTATTCTTCCCATATTCAATTGGCTTTTTATTAATTTCTGTTATTAATTCTTTAGCTAAAATATTGGTCTTAATTTTAAAATTCAAATACGGCCCGACCGCGTTAGTTGAGCTTACCGCGCTGATCGTAGAGCCAAAATCTGACACTAAATTTTGCGCGATCTTTGCCGGACTATCGCCCAGCTCTTTGGAAATATTAAAACAAGGCAAACTAATATCCCCCATTTCTTTATCTGGCGGATAAATCAAATCAGACACTCTGACTATTTCCTGGCCAAACGCCTGATTTATTGCGTCAACTATTTCTTTTTTAATATTATCTAATAAATTCATTTAAACTAATTTTTAATTACTTTTAAAAACTGCCTTTTCCCTCTCTGAATTAATTTTTCTTTAGTAATGTTTATTTCCTGCTTGTCGTCATTAATAACCTTGCCGTCAACTTTAATGCCACCCTGCTTAATAAGCCGCCTGGCCTCGCCTTTACTGCCAGCCAAGCCAACTTCAACCAAAAGCTCAACAATATTTATACTTTCAACTTTTAACTTTCTACTTTCAACTTCGTCAGGGATATCTTTCTTCTGCACTGTCTTCACAAAATGCGCCTCAGCTTCCTCAGCCGCTTTTTTGCCCTTAATTGTCTTTACTATTTCAAAAGCCATTAATTTCTTAAATTGCATTGGATTTGCTCCGTTCTTAATTTCCTTTTCTATATCTTTTATATCTTTCATTGGCAGACTTGTAATCAATTCCAATCCCATTGTAATCGCGTTATCAGGGTATGACATAGCCTTGCCATACATTTCTTTTGAATTATCACCAAGATTAATGCCATTGCCTTTGGTCTTGCTCATGGTCCTACCATCAGGCGCGTCCATCATTTTGTTGGCTCTAACAAATTTCTCCTTACCTAAATAGGCCTTGCTTAAATGCCGCCCTACCAGCATATTAAAAATCTGATCCGCGCCGCCAATTTCCATGTCAACCTCCATCGCCACCCCGTCATAACCTTGTAATAAGGGATAAATAAATTCATGCTGCTTAATTGGGTCTCCTTCCTTGATCCGCCTTTCAAACATATCGCGCTCCAGCATCCTTTGAACCGTACTGTGAGACATTAACTCTATTAAATCATTTAACCTAAGCCTGGACAGCCATTCATAATTTCTCTTAAACAACACCGGATTATTGCCTTCAAAATCAATTAATTGCGCCGCCTGCTCTTTCCAGCCAGCCATATTTTTTTCAATCTCTTTATCGGAAAGTATGGAGCGAGTACTGTCTTTGTCCGGATCGCCGACTTTAGCGGTATAATCCCCAACCAAAAAAATTACCTCGTGTCCTAACTGCTGCAAAATTCTTAATGCCCTGATTCCCATAGCATGGCCGACATGAAGATAAGGTCCGGTCGGGTCAAACCCCTGATAAATACGCAAACGCTCTCCGGACAAAAGCTTTTTTTTAAACGCTTCAGAGGTAGGATAAATAGCCTCAACCCCTCTGGTTAAAAATTCATCTATTAATTTATCATCAATTATAACTTTTGCCATATAGGTATTCTTACAGCTCTTGACTAACAAAGATAATTATGCTATTTTTGCTAATCGGCCTTTTTATTTATCTTGTTTGTCTTATTTATTTCCTTGATTTTTTTCTCCTGCTTGATTACCTTTTCCTCTTCCTTAACCTCTTCCACTGCCTGGCGCTTGGCTTTGTAAAATTCCATTAATGAAAAAACCAAAAGGCAGGCAAGCATTATGCCCATAATATTCAGAAAAAAGGATCCAAACACATTCCTTAATATCTCCCATTCAGCGTGCGCCAAAGCCAGGCCGATGGCGGTTAAGGGCGGGATCAAAGTGACGGTTACCGCCACCCCGGGCAGAGTGTCGTTAAGGACAGGCTTGACCCAGGCGTAGCTGGCGGCCAAACCGGCCACAATAGCTACCAGTACCGTAAACAAAGACGGCTTCATAATGAAAATCATTTCCGACTGGCTGATTGATACATGGCTGATCAGCCCGACAACTAAAGAAACAATAAAAGCCAGGACCAAAGCAGTGAGTAAAACGCGAAGCGAGCGGATGATCACCCGCTTCTCATTAATTACTATGCCCAGAGACAGGGCCAGGATAGGAGAAAGCAATGGTGTAACCAGCATGCCGCCGATCACCAGGATGATATTGGCTGATAATATGCCCATAGCCACGATTATGGTGGACATTACCACAAGAAAATAAAAATCCGCGCTAGGAGCGCTAGCGTCAATAACCTTAGTGCAGAATTTATTCCGGTTATATTGGTTGATTTTAAATAGGTTT
>DAOVXE010000188.1 GCA_030636285.1 Candidatus Falkowiibacteriota bacterium
ATTTCAAATTAAAAATATTGGAAACTTGTCAGGGAAAAAGCGTCTAACTGGTGTATTTTTTCCGAGAAGAACCATAATTTTATAATCGCATAAATATCTTTAGGGTCATTATTAAAAGGAGTGGCAGATAAAGCGACAACCTTATGACCGGCGCATAGTTGATGAAGCTTTTTGTACGATTCAGTGTCTTCGTTTCTATGCTTATGCGCTTCATCTAAAATTATCAATAACTCTTCTTTGCTGTTTTTGTATTTATTAAGGGCATCTTCAACTTTTCCCGTACTAAAAACACGAGCATTAAAATTAAAATCCGTTCTATAATCTTCCCATTGATCACATAAGTGAGGCGGCGCTATAATCACAGTTTTTAATTCTAAATTATGCGCAATAGCGGAGGCAATAATACTTTTACCAAGACCAACAACATCAGCAATAATAACCCCGCCGAATTTATTAATTCTATCAATCCCTAAATTAATGGCATCAACCTGATAACGAAGGCTGTGATATTTATTATCAGTAATTTCACTTGGCGTTTTCATTTTTTCAACATCGCCAATTCTAAAATATTCGTCCAAAACACGAAGGTATAAATGGAAAGGGCTTGGTTTGGCATACAGCCAAATTCTCTCTTTTATTTTGTCTAAAAATTCATCAGAATTTTTCTGGTCAGCAATTACTATATTATCAGAATTTTCCCATAGCTCATTAAATCTAGATAATTTTTGTTCATAATAATGCGTTTCTCGTAAAATATCATTCTCCTCCCCCTGTCCCTTGAGTCCGCTATAGGTTAAATTACTTGAACCGGTAATCACTACACCCTTTTGCAATCCTCCCTGAGAAAAATCTTCTTTATAATGAAAAATATAAAACTTACCATGCTGGCTTGTAGCTGTTTTTTTAATTTCTAACGTACCATCTTTTATTTTATTAATAAAAACATCAAATGCTTTTAAAGCCTCGTTATTGTCGAATAAATCAGTTTTATTGAATACTGCGGAAAATTCATCATAATAATTTTCCTTGCTGGCAATCTTTGAGGTGCTTGCATGAGATTTTAAGTGGTTATCTAATTCTCCTAAACCAATTGCTGAAATTTTACTTAAAATATTTTTATCTACCTCCATTCCAACCAAAATTTTAATTTGTTTGTCTTGTAATTCTTTGTAAATTTCCTGAAAACCGGAAAAATAAAAATATCCAACCAAAGCATCCATTTTATCTGAACAAGGCAATATATTTTTTAACGCACTGGCTAAATTATTATCTTCTTCATTTGTGATTGACGGCATATTATTATTTTTGCAAATTTAATTTGATTATTAATACTACTCCTGTGGCATTCATCTTATTTGCTCGCCACATTATGGCTCGCCACATTATGGCTTGCCACGTTTGACGTGGTCGGGGTGGGCGGATTTGAACCGCCGATCTCATCGTCCCGAACGATGCGCCCTAGCCACTAGGCCACACCCCGAATTAGTATAAAGTTAAAAGTAGAAAGTAAAAAGTACTATTAACAATTAACTTTTAAACCGTTAACTCTTAACAAAACATAATAATTAAACACTGATTATTTGGTTCCAAATACTTTGTATAATAGATAACTGACTATTGCTAAAACAATACTAAAAAGCATTGCCCACCAAAAACCGTGAACCTCAAAACCTTTTATAATGCCGGAGGCCAAAAGGATCAAACACGCGTTTATTACAAAAGTAAACAACCCTAAAGTTAAAATATTTATCGGCAAAGTCAAAATTATTAATATCGGCTTTAAGATCACATTTATCACTCCCAAAAATAAAGCCAGCCAAAACGCGGCCCAAAATCCGGTTACCATTATGCCCGGGATAATATACGCGCTAATTAATATTGCCGCGGCTGAGATCAGCCATTTTAAAAGTAAATTCATACGTGGACCTAGGCGGACTCGAACCGCCTACCTCTGCAATGCGAATGCAGCGCTCTACCAGATGAGCTATAGGCCCATTGAGCCGGTATTACCGGCTCTAATTCTATTTACTCAACTAACTCAATACTCTTAATAATCACGTCTTCAAGGGGCCGGTCTATGGAATCTGTCGGCAGCGCCTCAATTTTTTCAACCACTTCAAGGCCTTCCGCGACATAGCCAAAATTGGTGTGCTTGCCGTCCAGCCAAGGAACAGAATCTTTGGTTACTATAAAAAACTGCGAGCCGTTGGTATTTGGGCCGGAATTAGCCATGGCTAATGAGCCTTTTTGTAAAGGCTGATCATTGAATTCATCCGCAAACTTATAGCCCGGATCTCCGGTTCCCCAACGATTTTTATTGGCAATATCCTTGCTTAAAGGATCTCCGGTCTGGATCATAAAATCATTAATAATACGGTGGAAACGAATACCATCATAAAAACCATTATTAGCCAGATTAAAAAAATTATTAACTGTCTTAGGCGATTCTTTTGCGTAAAACTTAAGCGTTATGTTGCCATAATCGGTTTTAATTATGGCTTGGCTGAATTTACCGGCCAAATCGTCTTGCTCCGGCATGGATGAAGTGTTTGGCTTGGTTTGTGGCGGGTTAGCAGGCATAGGAGGTGGGGGCGGCACGGCAGGGATTTTATCTTTAC
>DAOVXE010000143.1 GCA_030636285.1 Candidatus Falkowiibacteriota bacterium
TATATACATTGAACGGTGATATAATTAATAACGGAGTGTATGAATTCCCGGAAAGCTGGACAATGGAAATCGTGCTTAAAGAAACGGATAATTGGCCGGAGTTTGAATTTTTCATACACGCCGGAGGGGACGCCAGCGGAGAGATACTAAATCAAAGCCAGCTTAAACAGACGGTTCCGGGTAGCGCCTCAATAACAGTATATAGCATGATCAAGTACGATCCGATAACGCTGATAAGAGGCTGGATTGATTTTTTTGCGTTGGAGTCTTGCGGCAAGTGCACGCCTTGTAGGGAAGGTACTTACCGTTTGCGTGAAATTTTAAACAATAAAGAACCGGATTGGAAGATGTTTGGGAGTATTTTAAACACTTTAAATGACACGGCTTTTTGCGGTCTGGGCTGCGTTGTGCCGAACGCGGTCCGCTCTTATGTGAAAAATGTACTTTCAATTCATTCGTATAACAAAATAAATATGCCGGCTGATGCCAGAAAACAAATATGTGAATGTTTTAAGTAACTCCCGCGAAATTACAAATCTTTTTACAAATTTACAAATAATATGCAAGGAGGAAAAACAAAAATATATCATAAAGAATTAAGTTATCAGGTAGTGGGAGTTTTGTATGAAGTATACAATGAATTAGGATATGGATATCAAGAAAAATATTATGAAAGGGCAATTGATCAGTATTTTAAAATAAAAAATATAAAGTTTATTCGCCAGGCGCCTTTTAAAATAGCAGTTAAAGGAAAAGTAATTGGAAGATATTTAATTGATTTTATAATTGAAAATAAAATAGTTTTAGAAATAAAGAGAGGGAATTATTTTTCTAAAAAAAATATTGAGCAAATAAGAGGGTATTTAGCTGCCACGAATTTTAAGTTGGCAATGCTTGCTAATTTTACGCCAAATGGTGTTAAAATATTTAGATTATTAAATCCAAAATTCGTAAATTTGTAAAAATATTCGTTGATTCGCGGGAGTATATGAAAAATATTAAGATTAAAATAAACAAAAAAGAAATTAAGTGTCCGGAAGGGATAACTATCCTTAAGGCCGCGAAGATCGCCGGAATTGAGATTCCTGCTTTATGTCAGCATGATGACTTTTGCGTCAAGGCCAATTGCCGGGTATGCGTGGTGGAGATAAAAGGCAGTACTAAATTGCAGACTTCGTGCTCTACCATAGCCCAAGACGGTATGGAAGTAATAACTGATTCAGAAAGGGTGAAAAAGGCGCGTGATATTAATCTGGAGCTGATATTCGCGGAACATATTGAAAAATGCGCGGATTGTATCTGGCGCTTTGAATGTCCGCTTCTTTATTACGCCGGAAAATACAATATATTGATCACCGCCTTTAAGGATCGCAAAGGCGGGCGGAAAACATATAAATTCGGCAACGCGGTGGAAATTGACGGCAGCCAGTGCATTGATTGCCGTAATTGCATTGCCGCCTGCTCCCAGCTTCAAAAAATCAATTACTTAGAACTTAAGGGTAAAGGCGCCAACCAGGAAGTAGTACCAACCAAAAAAAAGGACCGCCATTGCATTCTTTGCGGGCAGTGCGCGGTTCATTGTCCGGTTAGCGCGGCTCAGGAGCAGTCAAGTTGGGAAGTCCTTGAGCCCATGCTTAAGGCCAAAAAAGAACAAAGTAATTATAGAAAAATTATTGTTGCCCAGCCGGCGCCGTCAATTCGGGTCAGCATTGGCGAGAATTTTGGCTTGCCTTATGGCAAAATAATGACCGGCCATGTGGTTGCTGCCCTTAAAGAGCTTGGGTTTGATTATGTGTTTGACGTTAACTTTGGCGCTGATATGACCACAATGGTAGAGGCAGCCGAGCTTATTGAGAGAATTGAAAAAAACGGCGTTATGCCGATGATGACTTCCTGCTGTCCGGGCTGGGTTAATTACGTGGAGCTGTATCATCCGGAATTGATCCCGCATTTAACAACTTCCCGTTCCCCGCATATTCACAGTGGCGGAGCCATTAAAACGTATTGGGCAGATCTAATGAAAATAGATCCGAGAGACATCATAGTTGTTTCTATTATGCCTTGCACGGCTAAAAAATATGAAGCGGCGCGTCCGGAAATGAAGATAAACAACAATTTTCCGGTTGATCATGTTCTGACTACCAGAGAATTCAGTTTTATGATAAAAAAGAATAACATTGATTTTCCAAAATTAAAACCAACCAAAGCCGATGACCCCATGGGCGGCTATAGCGGAGCGGCCGCGATCTATGGCGCCAGCGGCGGGGTAATGGAGTCGGCCTTGCGAACCGCGCATGTAATGGGCTGCGGCGGCAATACCAAAGGTTTATGCCAGCAGCGGCTTGATTTTAAAAGCGTTCGCGGCCTTGATGGCGTAAAAGAGTCCATTCTGCGTGTGGCCGGAACCAAGCTTAGGGTGGCGGTAGTTAATGGTATCGGCAATATTGAAAAAGTAATAGATAATTTGCATAAATACGACTATATTGAAGTAATGGCCTGCCCGGGCGGCTGTATCGGCGGCGGCGGCCAGCCGATCCCGACCAATGAAGAGATTCGCAAAAAGCGTATCGCCGCTTTATATGAGCATGATAAAAGTTTAAAGATTCGCCAGGCTCACGAGAACCAGGGAGTATTAAAGGCTTTAAGCTGGCTGAATAAAAAAGGACATAAGATGGAGCACGGAGTTTTGCATACTAAATATAAGAAGAAAATTAAATTGTAACATAATTTTAATAAAATGGCGGAGAAAAAACATTTAGGGACAATTACAATTCTAGTCAAGGATCGGCAGATGCATGCCAAAGACGTGCAGCAGATGCTGACAGATAATGGGCATTTGGTAATAGCCAGAATGGGAGTAAACGTGCAGCCGGCTTGCATTGGGAGCTGCACCGGGCTGATCGCTGTGGCGGTTAAGGGCAGTATTAAAGAAATCAAAGAGTTGGGAGAAAGAATTGATTCTTTATATGGTATTGTCGCGAAAACAGTGATTATCAGTGATTAACTCACCTTACGCACTTATCACGTAAAAAAAGTTATAATTTATGTAATTTATTAATTTTTTTTGCTACGTAATTATTACGTAGCAGTTACGTAAAATATATGGTAAACATAAAAGAATTAACAGCAGTCAGACTTAACACCGGGGCGATTGCCAGATTTTTAGCGCTGGCCGGTATGGCGGTTATTTTGCCGTTTTTTATTCATCTGCAA
>DAOVXE010000166.1 GCA_030636285.1 Candidatus Falkowiibacteriota bacterium
ATAAGTTGCGTAGCGAAATTTTCAGATTTTGAGGAAATTTTTCTTAAAATTTTTTTGCTTATGTTGTAATATAGGCCAATAATTTTTAAGGAAAATTTACCGAAATATGGAAATTGCAGTAGTGAATTATTATGCAGTGAGTCTAATAAATGCTATTATAATACTATAAGGATGATAGACAGGTTTGCGTCATTTCTGTCGTCTGCTGTCTGTCGTCTGTCGTCTAACATATGTTTAACAAATTTACTAATAAATCCCAGGAAGCGATAATTAACGCGCAAATAATCGCGCAAGATCATGGCCAGCAGCAAATTGAAGCCATGCATATTTTAGTTGCCTTGCTTCAGCAATCCGAAAGCCTGATCAGGCCGGTACTGGAAAAGCTTAAAATTGACCCATTGATCGTTGAGCAGCAAATTATTGAGTATATTTCAAAGCTACCTAAAACACCCGCGATCTCTCCGGTCGGTTCGGTGCAGGGTACTGCTGAAGTGGCAATGATCCTGGAACGCGCTAAAAAAGAGGCTGAACAAATGAACGATGAATATATCTCAACCGAACATATTCTGCTAAGTTTGATCGGAATTAAATCAGCCGCCCAGCAGCTGTTGATTCGTTTGGGCATTGAGTACGAAATAGTATTAAAAATTCTAAGCGAAATTCGCGGAACACAGACAGTGGATTCCCCTAATCCGGAAGCCAAGTATAAAGTGATAGAAAAATACACCTTGAATTTAACCGATCTGGCGCGCAAAAAAAAGCTGGATCCGATCATTGGCCGGGACAATGAGATCCGGCGCATTATGCAGATTCTGTCCCGTAGGACAAAAAATAATCCTGTTCTGATCGGCGAGGCCGGCACCGGCAAAACCGCGGTAGTTGAGGGTCTGGCCAGCCGGATAATCTCAGGCGATGTTCCGGAATCGCTTAAAAACAAAGAAGTTGTCAGCCTGGATCTTGGCTCAATGGTGGCCGGCGCTAAATTCAGAGGCGAATTTGAGGACAGGCTTAAAGCCGTTCTTAAAGAAATTAAATCCCAGGACGGCAAGATCATTTTATTTATTGATGAATTGCATACGCTCGTAGGCGCCGGCGCCAGCGAAGGCTCAATAGATGCCAGCAATATGCTTAAGCCGGCTCTTGCCCGAGGAGACTTGCGCGCTATCGGCGCGACCACTACCAAAGAGTACCAAAAATATATTGAACGCGACGCGGCGCTGGAGCGAAGATTCCAGCCAATCTACGTGGCCGAACCAAGCATGGAAGACACGATCGCGATACTCCGCGGCATAAAAGAAAAATACGAAGTTCATCATGGGGTTAGAATTACCGATGAAGCCGTAATAGCGGCCGCTAAATTTTCTACCCGCTATATCACGGACCGTTTTCTGCCGGATAAGGCAATTGACCTGATTGACGAGGCAACCAGCGCTCTGCGCATGGAAATAGACTCTATGCCTGAAAATCTTGATACTATGAAGCGGGAAATTAAAAAATTGGAAATTGAAAAAGCCGGTTTTAAAAAAAATAATAACAATCAGGCGCGTGTCCGCAAGCTGAATAAACGCCTGGAAGAACTCAAAGAAGAAGCCGGGCAGCTGGAACTGCATTGGAATAACGAAAAAAATATAATTGGGAATATTAGCAATAATAAAAAAGAAATTGACAAACTAAAGGCTAACGCCGAAATTATTGAGCGGCGGGGAGATGATCTGACCCAAGTGGCCGAGATCAGATACTCCAAAATTCCGAATTTAAATAATAAAGTAAAGCAGCTGGAAAAAGAACTTACTTCTATCCAGAAAAAGGGGCAAAGAATATTAAAAGAAGAAATTGACGAAGAAGACGTGGCTAAAGTAGTTTCGCGCTGGACAGGCGTACCGGTGTCAAAAATGCTCCAAAGTGAAATTAAAAAACTAACCAAAACCGAATTAGAATTATCCAAGCGCGTTAAGGGCCAGGATGACGCCATTAAATCGATCGCTAACGCGATCAGGCGCTCTAGGGCCGGTATTAGCGAGGAGGGAAAACCGATTGGCTCTTTCCTTTTTGTCGGGCCTACCGGAGTGGGTAAAACCGAGCTGGCCAAGGCTCTGGCTGAATTTATGTTTAACGACGAGCAGTCTCTGATCAGGCTTGATATGAGCGAATTTATGGAAAAATATTCAGTTTCCAAAATTATCGGTTCGCCGCCGGGCTATGTTGGACATGATGAAGGCGGCCAACTGACTGAAAAGGTCCGCCGCCGCCCTTATTCGGTTATCCTTTTTGATGAAATTGAAAAGGCCCATCCGGAAGTATTTAATATACTGCTCCAGATATTGGATGACGGCCGCTTAACCGATTCCAAGGGGCGGATTGTAAACTTTAAAAATACGGTTATTATTATGACCAGCAACCTTGGCAACGAAGTGATAAAACAATATTCAATAGGATTTGCTGATGCTGAAAATAAAGATGAAGCCCACGTGATTCCGGTTGATGAAATGCGCGAAAAGATAGATAAAATTCTTAAAGATAATTTTAAGCTTGAATTTTTAAATCGGATTGACGAAATCGTAATATTCAAAAGCCTGACCAGGGAAATATTACAGCAAATCGTTGATTTGGAATTAAATAAAGTTGAAACCAGGCTAAAGAACAAAAACATTAAAGTACGCATTGCCGCTAAAATAAAAAAACATCTGGCTGTTAAAGGTTATGACATTACTTTTGGAGCGCGGCCATTAAAGCGCCTGATCCAGAATATGATATTGGACGAACTGGCTCTGGATATTATTGAAGGCAAGATCAAAGAAGGTGACAAAGTATTGATTGACTTAAACGCTCTAAATAAAGTCACTTTGAACGTTAAATAAACTCACTGCATAATAAATTTTGTAGCGAAATATAAAAATACTCTCGAGTGCTCGGG
>DAOVXE010000048.1 GCA_030636285.1 Candidatus Falkowiibacteriota bacterium
AAGCTTTGAAGATTGAGCCGGAGAAGGCAAATTTTAACGGTAATTACGCAAAATTACTTTTTGTTTTAGATCGAAATAATGAAGCAGAAAAATATTGGCAAAAAGCTTTTGATAATTGTTATACAGAAAATGAGAAACCACTTTTTTTGGAACTTTATTTTTACCATTGTGCACACACTAAAGATGACGCAATTCGCAAAGAATCTAAAATTGCAATTGAAAAACTTTTAAAAGAAAAAGTTACTTCACATGGGTGGGATTTAACAGACAATGTAAAAAAAGTTGAAGAAGATAACAAACATCCTGACATTGAACAAGTAAAAAAGTTTGCCAAACAAATTTCTGAAAAAAAATAAGGAATTTTGGGTAAAGGGCACTCACCCCTTTAATTCCCACCTACTCTTTGCCAAAACAAAAAAAGCCCTGGAAAACAGGGTTTTTTGTTTGTGCAGGTGGAGAGACTCGAACTCTCATGCCCGAAAGCACTTGGTCCTAAACCAAGCGTGTATACCAATTTCACCACACCTGCATAATTTTAATTGTTTAAAGGCTAGCGTGCTTGCCTTGCCATAGCTTCAGCGAAGGCAGGTATACCAATTTCACCACACCTGCGCCACTTATTTATTTTTAGCTTAATTTTTCGTAATTGTCAATTTTTATGGTATAATTAATTACGAAATACGAATTTATTACGAATGTACGAATACAAAAAAATTTTATTCGTGTATTTGTAAAATTCGTAGCTAATTCGTAATTCGTAATAATAATTTTATGTCTGAAAAAAATCAATCAGAAGAAACAAAAAAGGAGTCAGCGTCTGAGGCCGATAACGGCAAAACAGCGGCTATTTTAGCTTATTTATTGATCGGGATTATTTGGTTTTTTGCCGATGAAAAACTAAAGAAAAATGAATTTGCCAAATTCCATGTCAAGCAAGCCATTGTCTTGTTAATCATCAGTGTCAGCGGCGGCATAATTCTTGGCTTAATTCCGATTCTAGGCTGGATACTTTTGCCGTTTTTCAGCATTGCCTCTTTTGCTTTCTGCGTTCTTGGCATTATTAATGCCGCTCAGAACGAAAAAAAGGAATTGCCTTTTATCGGTTCTTACGCGAAAAAACTTAATTTTTAGTAAACAGACGACAGTAAACAGTAAACAGGTGGCAGAAATTAATTACTGCCGTCTGTTTACTGTTTACTGCTATCTATTATTTGTATATCTATGAACAAACAACCATTTATCAAATTTTTTAAAGAAATTAATTATAAAGACGTTCCTATGGTCGGGGGCAAGAACGCGTCACTTGGCGAAATGTATACCAAGCTTACAAGCAAGGGCGTGCGCGTGCCTAATGGCTTTGCCACTACCGCTTACGCCTATGAGTTTTTTATGGATAAGTCCGGCCTTAAGAAAAAAATCAGGAAGATTCTTAGCGGTTTAAAGATCCATGATGTAAACGATTTAATGAAACGCGGTACAAAAGTCAGGAAAACAATCCTGGACGCGCCATTTCCCAAGGAGTTGGAGCAGGCGATAACGGAAGCGTACAATAAGCTTAGCAAAGAATATAAAGTTAAAACCGCTGATGTGGCGGTACGTTCTTCAGCCACAGCCGAGGACTTGCCGGACGCGTCTTTTGCCGGCCAGCAGGAAACCTATTTGAATATCAAAGGAGCTGAGCGCGTAGTGGAAGCGGTGCATAAATGCATTGCTTCATTATTTACCAATCGGGCGATCAGTTACCGCGAAGGCAGGGGCTTTGATCATTTTAAGATCGCGTTATCGGCTGGAGTGCAAAAAATGGCCAGAAGCGATTTGGCTTCGTCCGGGGTAATGTTTTCAATTGATACAGAGTCCGGATTCCAAAACGCGGTTTTAATCAATTCAATCTACGGTTTGGGCGAAAATATTGTCCAGGGCAAGGTTAATCCTGATGAGTTTTTTGTTTTTAAGCCAACCAAGGCGATCATTCATCGGCGCATCGGCAGGAAAAGGCTGCGTATGGTTTATAATAATGATCCAAAAAATCCGGTTAAAGACGTTAAAGTAAGTTTAGCTGACCAGCACAAGCCGTCAATCACTGATAAGCAAGTGGTTAAGCTGGCCGAATGGGCGATGATAATTGAAAAGCATTATAATGGCCCAATGGATATGGAATGGGCTTTGGACGGCCGGGATAATCAGCTTTATATTATCCAGGCCCGGCCCGAAACCGTACAAAGCCAGCGCGATGTTAACGTGATTGAAAGTTATAAACTGGAAAAGAAGGGTAAAATAATAATTAGCGGACAAAGCGTGGGCAACAAGATCGGCGCCGGAGTTGCTACACGGATAATGGATATTAAAGATATTGCCAAATTCAGGCCCGGCGAAGTTCTGGTAACTGACATGACCGACCCGGATTGGGAGCCGATCATGAAAATCGCCGGCGCAATCGCGACTGATAAAGGCGGCCGGACCTGCCACGCGGCCATAATCAGCCGCGAAATGGGTATTCCCTGCGTGGTTGGCACTAACACGGTCAGCCAACTGGTTAAAACCGGGCAGAAAATAACCGTGTCTTGCGCCGAAGGCGAGGTTGGTAATATTTATGAGAATGAATTGCCGTTTAAAGTAACAAAAACTAATGTTAAGGGATTACAGAGACCAAAAATTAAGATCATGATGAACGTAGGCGAGCCGGATCGGGCTTTTGCCAGTTCTATGATTCCGAATGACGGGGTCGGCCTGGCCAGGCTTGAATTTGTGATCAATAATTATATCCAGGCGCACCCGCTGGCTCTGATTAATTATAATAAAATTAAAGATAAGGCTGTAAAAAAGAAGATTGACGAAATCACTGTTGGCTACAAAGATAAAAAACAGTTTTTTATTGATAAATTAGCCGAGGGCGTGGGTATGATCGCGGCCGCTTTTTATCCCAAGGATGTGATCATCCGACTTTCGGATTTTAAGACCAATGAATATGCCATGCTTTTGGGCGGCAAGGAGTATGAGCCAAAGGAGAGCAACCCAATGATCGGGTGGCGCGGCGCCAGCCGCTATTACTCGGATAAGTTCCGTCCGGCTTTTGATCTGGAATGCGAAGGACTTAAAAAAGTGCGCGATGAGATGGGTTTGAAAAACCTGAAAATTATGATTCCGTTTTGCCGCACCGTGGACGAGGGCAAGCGCGTTATGGGCATCATGGCCGAGCACGGGCTTAAGCGCGGCCAGAACGGTTTGGAAATATACGTCATGGCCGAAATTCCGGCTAATATTATTCTGGCGCATGAATTTGCCAAACACTTTGACGGTTTTTCTATCGGTTCAAACGACTTAACCCAGCTTACGCTCGGCATAGACAGGGATGCCGGCGGCACTCTGGACGTAGCCGGAGTCAGTAATGAAAAAAATGAAGCGGTTAAGACTTTGATCAAATACTTAATAGAAGTAGGAAAAGAAACCGGCACCAAGGTCGGCATTTGCGGCCAGGCGCCCAGCGACTTTCCGGATTTTGCCACCTTTTTGGTGGAATGCGGCATTGATTCAATCAGCTTGATCCCGGATACGGTAATCAAAACCACGGTCGCGGTTAATAAGAAAGAAGCGAGCATGAAGAAAGCGCATAACACGTAGCGCACAACACATAACATATAACACGTAACATACAAAAAAACGGGTCAATTTATTTGACCCGTTTTTATTTTCTTTGCTTGCCCTTGATTTTTTCTTTAATTTGCGCTAATGTCTATTAAATAATAATGTTTGATATTTTTTAGCTTAATAATAACTTAGACAGGAAAAGGAGGTTTAAAATGGGTTCTTCACAATTAATAATGGATTATTCACTAATAATATTGACTATTGTCGGTCTGCAGAGTGTGTTAGTAGTTATTTTGTTTATCTGGTTTATGATTTACAAAAATAAATATAACAAATTAACAGAAGATTTACAGAATAGTAACGAAAAAATTAGGTCTGAATTTCGGACAGCCTACCATATTTTTGGTCAAAATATTATTAGGCGTATCATAAATTTGATTGACGCGGAAAAAGATTTAAATCCGCAGTCAAAAGGCAGAATTTATGAACTATTACAGACCCCTGGTGTTAAATTTGCCAGGATTGAAAACCGGATAAAAGAATTACTGAAAGATAAAAAAGAAGACACGCCGGTTATCAAATTTATTAACGAAGCCAGAGATTTATTATCCGAGGCAGAAAAATTATTAAGCACTTCAGGGCCATTTCCGATTTTATCAGTTGAAAATATAGAGCATGCAGAGAGATTAAAACGGCAAATGGAAGAACTGCCGGCCGAGTATAAATCAGCATTATATTCTACTGATATTGAGGGCACAAAAAGTGAGCCGCAAGCATAAAATAATTGCGGCTAGTTCATTATAAATTCAATCATATAACCTCCAGGCAACTATCAAAGATGCCCGGAGGTTTTTTATTGCTTGATTTTTTAAGATGTACTATAATGTAATTACACAATAAGTCTATTGGATAATTAATAAAATAAGTATTAAAAACATGAAAAAAACATTAATTTTAGCCATAATGTTCTCATTCCTTATGTGGGGATGCGGCATTGTGCTTATTGAGCCAACAGCCGCCGCAACTGATAACACCGGCAAGGTAATAAAAGGAAAAGGCATGTCCACGCTTTATTATGTGGGCGAAGACGGCAAGCGCTATGTTTTTCCCAATGACAAGACCTATTTTAGCTGGTTTGACGATTTTTCAGGCGTTGAAGTGGTCAACGACGAGGATCTCTATGATTACCAGTTAGGCGGTAATGTCCGCTATAAGCCGGGCGCTTTACTGGTTAAAATCCAGACCGATCCCAAGGTATACGCGGTCGGGCAGAACGGAAAACTTCATTGGATAGTAAGTGAAGCAGTCGCCCGTGATCTGTACGGCGCTAATTGGAATCTGCTTATTGACGATGTGCCGGACTCGTTTTTTACCAATTACGCGGTGGATGACCCGGTTGAAACCGCTGATGAATATGATCCGGAAGAAGAAGATGATGAAATACCGACTATCAGTTATAACCGCGGCTTTAAGACTCGTTTAGTAAAACAGTATCAGGAAAGCAAGATAGAGCGGAGCTGCCAGCGTTTGGAAGGTTTTATTACCCGCGTTCAAGCACGCTTAGCCCGCTGGGGCCTTGAAACTGATGAGCTGGGAGCTGATTATTTAGACCAATGTTTTAACAGCGCTGACGAGAATCAAAACCAGGCGCATGAAAGATGGGGATGGTTGCAGGATCACAAGGTAGAGATTTGCCATGTACCGCCTGGCAATCCGGAAAATGCCCACAGTATTTGGGTTAGTAGTGCTGCCGCCAAAGCTCATTTAGCCAAGGATAGCCATCTGGGACCTTGTGTGGACGGAGACAATGGAGACGATGACGGTGATGATGACGATGAGCCGGTTGAGTTAGAAATTGAAGATTTAAATGTCGTTGACGTAACTGACACGAGCGCGACTGTTGAGTGGACTACTACTCTGGATAGCGACAGTTTGGTAGTTTATTCCACTGAGGAATTGGACGTGGCCACCGCCACCTCTACTGAGAGCGATTCAACTTCAACAACCACACATTCAATTCTGTTGGAAGGTTTAGTTTCTGATACCACATATTACTTTAAGGTAAAGTCAGCAACCGATGATGAAGAAGTTGAATCAGGTCAGACCAGCTTTACCACCTTGCCGGACACCACCGCGCCGATAATTTCCAATGTAGCCACTTCAAGTGTAGCCACTTCAAGCGCTGTTATCAGCTGGTCTACAGGTGTAGCCGCAAAGAGCAAAGTAACTTACGCGACCACATCCCTAAACATTGCGGATTTAATTTTTGACGTAAGCAGCAACTCTTTTAAATACAGCCACTCGCTTGAGCTTATTGATCTGGCTACTTCAACTGAATATTTTTTCAGAGTTGAATCAGAAGATGAGGCCGGAAATATTGCCACCAGCACGGAAGATAGTTTTACCACTACTGATTCATAAAGCATAAGACAGAAAGATCAAATAAAATAAAACAGTCCCGAATTCTTGGGACTGTTTTATTTTGGCAATGGCATTAATAGATGTAACTGCTCACTGTCATTCTGAGCGACAGCGAAGAATCTCGTTGAATTTAGCGTCTTATGATATTCTCGAGATTCTTCACTTCGCTACGCTACGTTCAGAATGACAGTGTTTTTTAAATACTTTGCATGTCCAGTGAGCAGTTAT
>DAOVXE010000106.1 GCA_030636285.1 Candidatus Falkowiibacteriota bacterium
AGAGGTAATATCAAAAGATATTGATAAATATTATTTAAAGATGGATAAGCCGGCTCAAATGGAATTTAAGCGGGCAGGCGAGGAGACTGCCAGAAAAATAAACCAAATATTAACAGAGGGCAGGGTAAAGGTAAAAAAGATTATTAGCCTTATTCGCGCCTGGTTAATGATGATACCGGGTGTTAATAGGTTTTTTATTGAACAGGAAACGAAAATTAAGACTGATGAAATAATGAAGTTAGACAATAGGGGTTAATATTTTTATTGT
Source organism: Candidatus Falkowiibacteriota bacterium (assembly GCA_030636285.1). The sequence goes on from DAOVXE010000106.1 coordinate 269, forward strand.
CATTGCGATCCGCCAGCTGGCGGAGAAGCAATCTCGTGGTGGAAGTAAAGACGGGATTGCCACGTCGCTTCGCTCCTCGCAATGACAGCAGATGCGTATACTAAATAAAAGTAAAATATGGTTAAAAATAAAGACGAAAAAGAAAATAATGATATTAAGGTGCGCGTGGAAAAATCCAGCGTGGCTGAGTTTACCAAGCGTCCATTGCCAAGTGAGGACGAAATCGCGGAATTTGATGAAATGGTAAACCAGGCCAACGAAAACGAAAGTGAATTTATTGATTCTGATTTGTTGGAAAAAGAAGATGAGATCAAAGAAAGTTTGAATGAGATCTATCAGGACGATGACGGCCAAGTCGTGGATGTAAAAAAGATTGATGTTAAGAAGCGCCGCGGCTTTGTTTATTGGGCGTTAATATTTGTTGTTTTTGCTTGTTTAGCCGGCGGCGGGGCTTATGTTTTTTATAATTATTTTTTTATTAATGGCGGAACCGACGCGACCGCGCTTGATTTTAATATTGAGGGGCCGAATGAGGTAACAGCCGGAGAAGAATTCTTCTATACTTTGACCTATAAGAATTTAAGCAATGTAGTGATCACGAACGCGCGCCTTGAGGTTGTTTATCCGGATAATTTTATTTATCAGGATTCTTATCCGGCCGGCAAGGACGAAGATAATCGCGTTTGGGATATATTTTCCATTCCGGCCCAGTCGCTTAATACTATTAAGATAAAAGGCATGATGGTTGGAAGCGAGGATGAAGTCGGAATAGTTCTTGCTAAAATCAGCTATACGCCGGTTAATTTTTCTTCTGAGTTTAAAAAAGAAAGCTCATTAACCACAGTGATCAGAGATATTGGCCTGGAAATTGATATTGATTATATACCGACCGCTCTTATTGGCGAAAAACATGACGCAACGATCCATTTTAATGCCAGTGATAACAATTATATCAGTAATTTTCGGATTACGATGGAGCCGAATGAGAATATTGAAATTATGGATTTTGTTGGCAGCGAAGATGACGCGGGCATGGCCGCTTTCACCATGCCTCAGCCAGGAGTTTGGCAGGTAGAAGGTGTTAGCAGTGAAGACCAATTTATGCCATTTCAATTTATTGTTAAAGATAAAGTAGCTGATACTGAAGATATAGTGCTTAAGTTTGAAAAGCCGATTAACGAAAATGATTATCAGGAGTTTTTTCAAGAAACGCTTAATTTGGAAGTGCTTAAGAGCGATTTGAATTTAACTCTTATTATCAATGGTTCGCGCGAAGACCAAGGGGTTGATTTTGGCGATATTCTGCATTATTCAATTGTTTATAATAACAAAGGGGAGACCGAGCTGAATGATGTGATCATAATGGCGGTTCTGGAAAGTGAATTTTTGGATTTCAGCACCCTGGATGACCCTGGCAATGGAGAAGAAAAAGGCCATACGATCACCTGGGGCAAAGCTGAGATTCTGGAGTTAGAAGTTGTGGCCAAGCATGAAGAAGGAACAATTGATTTTTCTGTTCAGGTAGTTGAGGCAGGCAAACTTGATCCGGACAGTAAATACCAGGTAAAAAGTTATGCCCATTATAGCGTGGGGGTAGAGACGAGCAATAGCGCGTCTAATGACGACGAAACCGCTGATGATGAAACTGTAGAGACGAGCCATGGCGCGTCTGAGGCAGACAATAAAAGTAATACCATAATTAATCAAATCAACAGCGATTTAAAGCTTACAGAAGCCGTTCGCTATTTTAGCGAGGATAATATTCCGGTCGGGACCGGGCCCCACCCGCCAAAAGTCGGGGAAACAAGCACTTATAAAGTATATTGGGAAATTAAGAATAATTTGCATGAATTAAATAATCTAACGGTTTCGGTGATTTTGCCGGATTATGTTGACTGGAACGAAAAAGAGAGAGCGACTCTGGGGGATGTAAACTATAATGATAGTTTGCACGCGATAGTTTGGGATATCGGCCGTTTGCCAATTAGCGTATTTGCCGCAAACGCGGAATTCAGCATTAAGGTGAGTCCGACAGAGGAAGACAAAAATAAAATAATGGTGCTTTTGCCCGGCTCAAAAGCATCGGCGATGGACGCGGAAACCAATGCCGAGATAAAGAAGTCCACCAATGCCCAGACTACCAAGCTGGAAGGTGATGAGATAGGGAAAGGGGATGGGATAGTTGAGTAATTACTAGACCACAGACAACAGACGACAGAAAAATTTGTATAACTGCCGTCTGTTGTCTGTGGTCTGCCGTCTTTATGTATAAAGTATTAAAACAATCTAAAATATCAAACGCTAGATTAGGTGTTTTAAAAACCCTTCACGGGGATATTAAAACTCCTTTTTTTATGCCTGATGCCACCAGGGGCGTGGTAAAATGCGTGGAAGGTTCCGGCGTGTTGAAAGCCGGGGTTGGGGCAATGGTAGTTAATACCCTGCATCTTTATCTTCAGCCGGGAATAAAGGTAATAAAAAAAGTTGGAGGAATTCACTCGTTTATGAATTGGCCAGGGCCTTTGCTCTCGGATAGCGGCGGTTTTCAGGTATTTTCCCTGCTTCATAATAATCCCAAAATGGGGAAGATCACGGATGAAGGCGCTATATTCAAGTCCCCAATTGACGGCTCCGCGCATATCCTTACGCCGGAGCGCTCAATTCAAATTCAGTTTGATCTGGAGGTGGATATGATGGTCTGCTTGGATGATTGTCCGCCCAATGATTCAGATAATAAAAAGCTTTCCATCGCGGTTAAGAGAACTATTGCCTGGGCCGGGCGATGCAAAGAGGAGTTTGAAAAACAAATAAAGAAACGAAAAATTAAAGAGGACAAAACACCTAAATTGTTTGGCGTGATTCAGGGAGGAATGAATAAGGATCTGCGCCGTCTATGCGCCGAGGCTTTGGTGGATATTGGCTTTGACGGCTACGGCTTTGGCGCCCGGCCGGTTGACGAAAAAGGCAATTTTTTGAGCGAGATCCTTAAATACACGGCCGAATTAATACCAAATGATTCTCTTCGCTTTGCCTTGGGCATTGGCACTCCAAATGATATTGTAAAATGCGCCGTCTTAGGCTGGGATATGTTTGACTGCGTCATACCTACCAGGGAGGGGAGGCATGGACGCCTTTTTGTCTGGAAAAGCAACCTTAAATTTAAAACCAAAAACTTTTATACAACAATAAATATCAATAATGCAAAATTTAAGGATTTTAAATTATCAATCAATCCGGATAGTAAATTATTGGAATTGCGCGAGTATTCGCTTTCTTATTTGCATCATTTATTTAAAATTAGTGAGCCTTTGGGCCAGCGTTTGGCCACGCTTAATAATCTGGAGTTTTATTCTGATTTAATGCAAAACATCAGGCAAGGCATAAATAAACTCCGGTAAAAATCAAGTTTTTGTATCGGAGTAAAGATACATTTTAAATAGTTTTTTAGAATTTTTAATATTTCCCGATAACGTCGCGTATATCTGAAGTTCACTGAAAGTGAATTTGGGTGAGCATTTGCCGATAGGCAAGCGCGAACCTGATATACGCTGTTATCGGATGCATCTGTAGCGATAGCGGAATAAAACGTTCTCAATTTTACTCTTACTTTTTAACAAGCGACAATCTAGGCTCTCCGTCACCAAAGAAATTATCTTTCCATTCGTCTATTACAAATCCCGCTTTTAAATACACAAGTATTGCTGGCGTGTTTTTAGGATGAACAACTAAATTGATTGTTTTTTTAT
>DAOVXE010000028.1 GCA_030636285.1 Candidatus Falkowiibacteriota bacterium
ATGGTGCCGGGCGGAAGCAAGGTTAGCCAGCCCAGTTATACCACCAAGACATATACCGGTTTTTCCGCGATCAAAGATATTGTTAAAGCGCCTAACGCCCAGGCCGCGACCGGCAATAAGATGAATTGGCCGGCCGCGGCAACAAGAATAACGCAGTATTATTCCTGGAGGCATCATGCCGTGGATATCGCGGCGAAAACCGGCACGGCCATATACGCGGCTGATGCCGGCACCGTGGAGTCGGTAGGCTGGGGCACTGGTTATGGAAACCAAATCGTGATCAATCATGGCGGCGGCAAAAAGACCCGCTACGCCCATTTATCCAAGTTTTACGCCAAAAAGGGCGATATTGTGAGTAAAGGGCAAACCATAGCGGCAATGGGATCAACCGGCTGGTCTACCGGACCGCATCTTCATTTTGAAGTTATTATAAACGGCCGCAAATATAATCCTTTAAATTATATTAGGTAACTCACCTTACGCACTAAATATTTTTACCTTAGAAAAAGTTATAATTAATGTAATTTAAACAAAAATGCTAAGATAAAACTTGTTCTTATCCTCGTTTTTGTTTAAATTACATTAATTATAACTTTGTTTACGCGATAAGTGCGTAAGGTGAGTTAGGTAATTAGTAAACAGTAAACAGAAGATAGAATTTTTTATATTTTTTTCTACTGTCTGTCGTCTGCTGTCTGTCGTCTATCAAATGCAATATATAATCGGAATATTAATGATGTCAGTCGGTTTTTTAATAATATTTAAAGCCGAATGGATGCTTAATAATTTTGGCAGGATCGGTTTTTTTGAGAATAAATTCAGTACTTCCGGCGGTTCGCGCCTTGGGTATAAGCTGGTTGGCCTGGTTTTTATTTTTTTTGGTTTTTTAGCGGTTACCAATATGATTGGCGGATTTATGAATTGGATGCTATGGCCGATCACCCGTTATATGGTTCCCAGCGAAGGGCCAAGTATGGAGTTTTAATATTATTTTCCCTGGCGGGAAAAGCCGCACATACGAATGCGGCACATACGAATTAATTATTTTGGGCCAGTAGCTCATCTGGTAGAGCACCTCGTTTGCATCGAGGGGGTGGCGGGTTCGAGTCCTGTCTGGTCCACAAAAATAATACAGCACCAATGGTGTTATATTATTTTTGTTTGCATATTTTTTGAAAACTATTTTATGGATAAAAGTAATATTATAATTATAGCTAAATTTTTTAGAGATTTTTTGTCTGTAGTGGCAGGAACCACTTTTCTTTTTTTAATAAATATTTACTATAGTTATGATATTAACCAAATAAGTAACATTTCATTAATGGATAATTTTTTTATTCTTATTTTTGTTTTTCTCTCCCTGTCTTTTTTTTGCGGAAAAATATTACAATTCATTGCGTCTTTATGGTTAAATATTTTTCATAAAGTTATGGCAATATTGTTTAAAGATACAAGAAAATATCAAATTGACGATGCTATACAAGTTTTGAATTTTATAATGGGCAAAAAAATTGATACAGATAAAATTCCAAGCATTTATGATGAAGAGATAGTATTAAAAACAATTCACGAGAGAGAGACAATAAAAGACGCATATGAAAGAAATATAACAAAACTACATTTTATTTCATATTTGATTGGCGGTACTGTGGTTTTTTTTATTGTAAGTTTAAATTGGTATTTATTATTATTAATTTTTTATTTAACGATTCAAGACATAGGACAAAGAATTTATATCTCAAAAAGAATTAAAAAAATTAAAGACGGTGTTTAACAAAAGAGAGTGATTATTTGGTTTTTATATGGGATAGACTTGATGAAAAATGGATATTGTTGTAGTTTTTTTGATTCATTTTAGTTCCAATTTTGTTAAACAAGGTTTACTATATTATAGAAAAGCTTGATCTCTTAAATTGAGAACGAGCCTTTTTTTATTTGCTTATTTTACCTCAATATGATGTAATAGTAGTAGAAAATATGGTTAAAAGCAAAGACAAATCATCGCCACGGCGAAACAAGTCATCGTTACGGCGGGATAAATTAATGGTTATTGACGGTAATGCTTTGGTGCATCGCAGTTTTCACGCGCTGCCAAGCACTATGACAACCAAAAAGGGAGAAGTGGTTAACGCGGTATATGGTTTTGCCGGATTTTTAATAAAAGCTATTCGGGAGTTAAAGCCCGAATATGTGGTGCTTACTATGGATAAAAAGGGGCCGACATTCCGTCATGAAAAATTTAAAGAGTATAAGGCCAAGCGAGTCAAGGCGCCGCAGGAGCTTTATGACCAGATTCCGCGGGTTAAAGAGTTGGCCAGAGCCTTTGATATTCCGGTATTTGAAAAGACCGGCTTTGAAGCCGATGATCTGATCGGTACGATCGTGAATAATGTTGACGGCCAGGTAGAAAAAATTATTTTGACCGGCGATATGGATACTCTTCAGCTTGTAAACGGCCACACCAAAGTTTACTCAATGAGCCGGGGCATTACCGAAAGCATTATTTATGATGAACATTTGGTAGTTCATCGTTTTGGCATTAGTCCAAAGCAGATGATAGACTACAAGGCTCTTCGCGGCGATCCGAGCGATAATATTCCGGGCGTCAAAGGGGTGGGTGAAAAAACCGCGGTAAAACTTTTAAATAAATTCAAAACTCTGGATAATGTTTACGCTGAAATAAAAAAGAATTCAAAAGAGATTCAGGCTATAGTTAAACCAAGGATCATTCAATTACTGAAAGATCATAAAGATGAGGCGTATTTATCTCAAGATCTGGCTACAATTAAATGCGATGTGTTAATTAATTTTAATTTGGGAAAAACCCGCTTTCGGACTTATGATCAGGAAAAGGTAGTTGAGTTTTTTTCAAAAATGGAATTCAAATCGCTTTTGCCCCGCCTTCAGGCTTTAACAAATTCCCATATTGTCAACACCAGGGAAGAGCAAACTGAAAAAATTGCTGATAAGTTTGAACGCAACCGGAAAAAGTTTAAATATACTTTAATAGATGATGAAAAAAAGTTTAAATCATTTTTGACTAAATTGAGTCAACAAAAAAACTTTACTTTTGATACTGAAACATCTTCCTTTGATCCGTTAACCGCGAATTTGTTGGGCATTAGTTTTAGCTGGAAAAAAGGTGAAGCTTATTATGTGAATGTAAAGACAGCAGACAGCAGACAGCAGACAGCAGATAATCTTTTTTCGTATAAAGAAGCACAGAGCACTAAACACAGAGCACCTAGTATGCATCCTTGGTTGGAGAAGCTGAGGCCGATATTTGAGGATGAGAAGATAAAGAAGCGGGCGCATAATGCCAAGTTTGATATTAGGGTTATTAAAAATCAGGGGATTGATATTAAGGGGGTTGATTTTGATACTATGATCGCTTCGTATTTATTAAATCCGGGCACGCGCCAGCATAATCTGGATGCCTTGACTTTTTCGGAATTAAAGTTTGAAAAAATCAGTAAAGATGATTTGCTGGGGCGAGGAAAAGAGCGAATAAGTTTTAGCGAATTAGATAATGAAAAGCTAATGCTTTATTCTTGTGAGGACGCGGATTTTACCGAGCGTTTGGTTAAACATCTTAAGCCTGGTTTAAAAAAGAAAAAATTGGACAAGCTGTTTAATTTGATTGAAATACCTTTGGTGCCGGTGCTGGCCGCGATTGAGGACACCGGGATCAAACTAAACACTGAATTTTTGCGTGATATGAGCGCGGTTATGCAAAAGAAGATCAAACAAATTAAAAAAAAGATACATAATCAAGCCGGCACGGAATTTAATATTGCTTCGCCTGCGCAGCTGCAAGTTATTCTTTTTGAAAAGCTGGAAATTCCGGCCGAGCGCATCAGTAAAACCAAAACCGGGATATCTACCGCTGCCTCGGAGTTGGAAAAGCTTAAAGATTTGCACCCGGTCATTAAATTGATCCAGGAATACCGCGAGCTTGCCAAATTGGCCAGCACTTACGTGGATGCTTTGCCAACAATGGTAAATCCTAAAACCAACCGGCTCCACACCAGTTTTAACCAGACTGTGGCCGCCACCGGCCGGCTTAGTTCGTCCCAGCCAAATCTTCAGAATATCCCAGTCAGGACTGAATTAGGGCGTGAGATAAGAAAAGCTTTTATTGCTGAGCAAGGCTATACTTTGGCTGCCCTTGATTATTCGCAGATTGAACTGCGTTTGGCCGCCCATTACGCGGATGACCCCAGGATGATCAAGGCTTTTAAAAATAATGTTGATATTCATACTTCAACCGCGGCCGAGATCAACCAAGTCAGCCCGAGCGCGGTAGATAAGCAAATGCGCCGGGAAGCCAAGGCGATTAATTTCGGTGTTCTTTACGGCCAGGGTCCGCGCGGCCTTTCACAAACCGCTGATATTCCCTACGAGCGGGCCAGAGAGTTTATTGAGCAGTATTTTATCGTTTATAAAAACATCAGGGAATTTATTGACAATACCTTGCGTCAGGCCAGGCGCGACGGGCATGTCAGCACCTTGTTTGGCCGCGTCCGTCCGCTGCCGGAAATAAATTCCACGGTTGCGATGGTGCGGAAAGCGGCCGAGCGCATGGCCGTGAATACCCCGCTTCAGGGAACAGCCGCGGACATGATAAAATTGGCCATGATCAAGGCGGAATCGCTGATTAATCGCGAATATGGAGCAAAAAACAAATTAAATCCTCTTGAATGCCCGGTACGGATGATCTTGACTGTTCATGACGAATTGGTTTTTGAAATTAAAAACAGTCTGGTAAAAGAGGTTGTGCCAAAGATAAAAAAGATAATGGAAGAGGTAATAAAATTAAAAGTTCCGATTGTAGTGGACATAAAAATCGGAAAGAACTGGGGAGAGATGAAATAAATCAAGTGTATTGACAAATTATTAATTTTGCATTACAATAAGATTGTTAACTCACCTTACGCACTTATCACGTAAACAAAGTTATAATTTATGTAATTTAAACAAAAACGAGGATAAGAACAAGTTTTATCTTAGCATTTTTGTTTAAATTACATAAATTATAACTTTTTCTAAGGTAAAAATATTTAGTGCGTAAGGTGAGTTATTAATCAAATAATTAGACTAATATGATAGACCAAGAAGCTAACAGCCAAATACAAATAAGAATTGATTCTAAAACCAAGAAGGATGCGCAGAAAATTTTAAAAAATTTAGGATTAGACATAAGCTCTGTTGTAAAAATGTTATTTAGGCAGATTATTAATACTGGTGGATTGCCTTATGAAATCAGGGATGAAAACGGCTTTACCATAAAAAAAAGCCAGGAATTAAAACAAGCTATTGTTGAAGCAAAAACCGGTTCAAAAAGTTTTAAGTCAGCCAATAGCTTAATTAAGGACGCTTTATCTTAATTTTATGTTGTCTTAGCTTTATGTATGTTTTAAAATATTCTAAAAGTTTTAAAAAAGATTTAAAAAGACATGTTAAGCATAATTTAGATGCAATTAATGAATTAAAAAAAGTATTAAATTTTTTAATATCAGGAAAAAAGCTGGACAACAAATATAAAAACCATGGCTTAAAAGGGCAGTTTAAAAATTGTTTTGAATGTCATATTAAACCGGATGTTTTATTAATTTATAAAATTGAAAAACAAGAGTTAATTATTTTACTATTAAGGGTCGGATCGCATTCAGATTTGTTTTAAAAAAAGGCAGGATACTTGAGGGCATCCTGCTATTGGGTTTTTGGCAAGTCCTTATTACTCATTTGGTTCTTCAAAAATCGCATAGTATTCTTCTGCGAGCACAATTAATTCTTCTATTTGACTCGGAGTTGATATATACTCATCTATATTCACAAAACGCCTCAACGGATTTATTACGCATTTAGCTATTTTTGTAAGATAAAGATCCATACAATGACCTTTTTTTTCAAACTCTTCGGCCTTTTTCCATCCGCTTGCAAAAATTCTATCTTCTTCTTTTAATTCTTTTAGCTTTTTTAAAAGACTTTTATGTTTCTTGTCTGGCATTTTTATCCCTCCCCCTTTTTTCCTTTTAAAAAACCATTTATTGTCTTAAATTAGCTACCAATTAAGCAATTTAAGCGTTAAAATAGCCTATCACAAAAATAATATTATGTCAATCCATCTTCAAAAAATTTCTCAACAAAATTTAAATAAATTAAAAAACAAAAAAATCTGCATTCTTGGTTTTGGAATAGAAAACCGGGCTTTTTTGGCATGGACGCGGAAACATAAAATTGATTGCGAAATTATAATTTGCGACCAGAAAAAAGATTTGCGTTTGCTATACCCGGAATTTATTCAGGAAAATATCAGTTGGAATCTGGGATCGAATTTTGATAAAAATTTAAAGCAATATGATATTATTTTGCGAGTGCCGGGCTACCCTTTGTTTAAACCGGAAATTAGAAAAGCTTTGCGAGCCGGGGTAAAAATTACTTCACCAACCAGGCTTTTTTTTGAATTTAGCCCAACTAAAAATATTATCGGCGTAACCGGTACCAAGGGTAAGGGCACAACCAGCGGCCTGATCGTGGAAATAATTTCTATGGCTAATAAAAAAGTTTATTGGGGCGGCAACATTGGTATCCCGATATTTGATTTTTTTGATAAGCTGAAAAAAACCGATTATGTAGTGCTGGAGCTTTCCAGCTTTCAGCTTGAAGATCTGGAAGCAAGTCCGCGGATTGGGGTTATTACTAATTTAAGCCAGGAGCATTTAAAGCCGGCTGATCCGGTTAACCCGAATTATCATAAGTCAATGAAAGAATATACGGATGCTAAATTAAATATAATCAAACATCAAAAGAAGAATAGCATAGCAGTTATTAATAAAAAAATTAAATTTAAAAATAAGAAATTAGGTAGTGGAAAAAAAATATATTTTACCAAATCAGATATAGAGTCTCGTCTGGTAGGAGAACATAATAAGGAGAATATAGCCGCTGCCGCTGAAGCCGCTAAAGCAATTGGAATACGCGAGGCAGTTATTAAAAAGGGGGTTAAAAAATTCAAAGGGCTGGAACATCGCATAGAGTTTATTGGTAAATACAACCGCAATAAATATTATGATGATAGTTTTGCCACTACTCCCGAGTCTTCTGTTATAGCGCTTAAATCATTTGACGCGCCTATAATATTACTTGCCGGTGGAGCTGATAAAGGATCAAGCTTTAAAAAATTCGCGCAAGAAATAAAAAAAAGAACCAGATTTACAGTTCTCTTGAATGGCAAAGCTACGCCACGACTCAAAAAAGAACTGGGGAGTATTGGTTATATGGATATGCAAAACGCGGATTCTATGAAAGAAGCGGTGCGTTTAGCGCGCAAACAGGCAAAAACAGAAGACGTAGTGTTGCTTTCTCCGGCGTGCGCCAGCTTCGGGATGTTTAATAATTACAAAGAACGGGGCGATTTATTTAAAAAACAAGTAAAAGAATAATTTTGTAATTTATGATCGGCATATTTGATTCTGGATTTGGCGGGCTATCAGTGCTTAAACACTTTCTTTATTGTTTGCCTGAATATAGGTATATTTATTTGGGAGATAATGCGCGAGCTCCTTATGGCAATAAATCTCAGGATGTAATTTATAATTATACCAAGGAGGCGATTGATTTTTTATTTTTTCATAAATGCAAATTAATAATTGTGGCCTGCAATACAGCCTCGTCGCAAGCATTAAGAAAAATACAAAAGGAGTATCTTCCCCGGGCATATCCGGGGAAAAGAGTATTAGGCGTTGTTCGCCCCATGGCCGAGGCAATAGCTGGCACCGAGGATATTTATAGGGTCGGTATTATTGGCACCAGGGCGACTATTGAGTCAAATGTGTATAAAATTGAGTTAATTAAGCTAAAGCCAGGACTGGAGATATTTCAAAAGAGCACTCCTTTGCTTGTGCCGTTAGTAGAAGAAGGCTGTATAAATGAAAATGAAACAAAAATGATTATTCATAAATATTTGCAGCCGCTAAAAGAAAAAAAGATACAGTCATTAATTCTCGGTTGCACCCACTACCCGTTTTTGCTTGATAATATTAAAAAAATAATAGGGAGCAAGTGCCAGGTGCATGACCCGGGAGAGATAATTGTTAAAAGTTTAAAAAAATATTTAAGCAGGCA
>DAOVXE010000019.1 GCA_030636285.1 Candidatus Falkowiibacteriota bacterium
CATGAAAAAAATTATTATTTATTTTGTTCTTGCCCTGGCTTTTTTTGTTCTGGGTTTTATTTCTTTTAATTTTATCAGCGAGCTAAAATCAAACAATAAAAATGCTGATATAAAAAATCAAAACAATACTTACGAAGCCGGCTGGCAAGCGGCCAATAAAAGATTAGTGGATCTGGGAGTGGTTCGGGATACTAAGGAAATTATTATTAAAGAAATTTCCGGTTTTGTGTCTGAAGTTAAAAATAACAAAATTTGGGTTAAAATTGTTCCCTTAAGCCCGTTGCATGATCCGGATCTGGATACCAGAATTATTGGAATAAACAACAAAACTGAAATTACAAAATTGGTTATAAAGCCAAAGGAAGAGTATCAAAAGGAGATGAGCGAGCATATTGCGAAATATGGCGAAATTTCGGAATGGGCTGAGCCGGGCGAAAATGATCTGCCTGATCGTTATAATGAACAAGAAATTACTCTAAATGACATTACTGTCGGCAATCAGGTTATTATAAAAACAGAAACTAATATTAGTGAAAAGAAAGAATTTATAGCTGACGAAATTACAGTTTACCCCAATTAAAAAGTGTAAAAATCCGTAAAATATGGTATAATGTGGATAAGTTTATTTAATTATTAATCTTGCGTTCATTATTTTAATTTCTAGAATTAAGATAAGGAGCGTGATTCAAAGACTGGAGGTGAATTATGAAAAATAATAAAAAAGGTTTTACTTTGATCGAGCTCCTGGTTGTTATTGCCATTATCGGACTATTATCCACTTTGGCCGTAGTCGCGCTTAATAATGCCAGGCAAAAATCCAGGGACGCTAAGCGGGTAGCAGACATTAAACAGGTTCAAACCGCGTTAGAATTATATTTTAACGACCAGTCAGCATATCCCAGCTCCGCAGGTGCCGGCCTTGCCTTGGGCGTAGGTTCTCAGAGCTGTTTGGGGGCCGGTGGTTTTGGCGCGGCTGGTGCTTGCACCAACCCTGTATATATGGCCCAGGTGCCAACCTATCCTGAGCCGTTTACTGATAATACTTGCACTGCAGCCACTTCCGGTTATACCTATACCACTTTGAACGTTACAGGACCGTCAACATATAGGATTTCTTACTGCCTGGGCGCTAAGACCGGTGGTGTAGGAGTAGGCGTTAACATAGCCTGTGAAGGCGGAATTGCCGGTTGTACCGCTCCGTAATTTTCCAGTGTTTTATTATAAAACCGCCCCGATTTTATCGGGGTGGTTTTTTTAATGCTATTATTTAATCAGGTTTAAACGTGATATAATAGTTAATATGACAAATAAAATCATTAAAATAATTGACCGGGTTATTGAAGGGCTTATTTATTTAATAGTGGCAATAATACCGCTTTATTTTGCGATTTTATATCGCGACTTTTCGGTTTTTTCGCTAGACAAAACTGTAGTATTTTGTTTGGGGGTTGAGGCGATAATAGTTTTTTGGGTTCTTAGAATAATAATTGCCAGAAAACTTAGTTTTTACGCGCACAAAACAAGTCTGGTAGTTTTACCTTTTATTATTTTTTATATTATTGCCTGCCTGGTTTCAATTGACCCGGGTGTTAGTTTTTGGGGTTCATATTGGCGGCAGCAGGGTTTGTTCGTTTATTTGCATTATTTTATGTTTTTTTTGGTTTTAATCAGCAGTATCCGGGAGAAACAAAAGATAATCAGGATCGGCCGTGTAATTATTTTTTCCAGCCTGCTTGTAAGCATTTACGGAATAGTGCAGTGGGTGGGACTGGATTTTTTACCCTGGAATTACACAATTCCGGTAGGCGGCCGGGTTACATCTACTTTTGGACAGCCGGTGTTTTTAAGCAATTATCTGGTATTAACAATTTTTCTTACCCTATATTATATTGTTAACTCGCTTAGAAAGATACGTTTTATTTATATTACAATTTTTATATTACAATTTTTTTGCCTTTATATTACTTATACCAGAGGGGCCTGGCTGGCTTTTATTTTCGGGACAATGCTTTTGCTTTATTATAGATTTTTTAAAGATCAGCCAAAAAGATCATTTTTAATAAAAATTATCACCCCGATCATTGTTTTAAGCTCTTTAGCGATTCTAATAATGAACTTGATACCTCAGGAAGCCTATGAGCGCGGGGTTTATAAGTCCCCGCTTCTTCGGATTAGGAACGCTCTGGATCTAAATACCGGTTCTTTGGCCATGCGAAAAAGGTATTGGCAAGCCGGAGTTGATTTGGCGGCGCAAAAACCAATAATTGGTTATGGTCCGGAATCTCAGCATAGTTTATTAGTACGATATTATAAGCCTGATTGGTCGGTTTATGAAAAAATCAATACCTCCCCGGACAGGGTGCATAATGAGTTGATAGATATTTTGGTTAATGGTGGATTTTTATTGTTTTTTTCATATTTAAGCATTATAGGAATAATTTTATATAAAGGAGGACAGTACTTGAAAAAAATTAAAAATCCTGAGAAAAGTGTTTTTTTCTATATATATGTTGGATTTATATCTTATCAAATAGCAATATTCAGCAGTTTTTCCAGCATAGAAACCAATGTATTTTTTTGGCTGTATTTATCCTGGATTTTTTTAATATTAAACAGCTTTAAGGAAAAAAGCCTTGTTATATTTAATAATATTGGGAAAAGATTTAATATTTATCTGTTTTTATTATTTTTTATTTTAGTCATTGGCATTGGATTTTTAGCACGGCTGAATGTTAATCAGGTTCGCGCTGATTATTTTTTTAGAAAAGCTAAAATAAGTTTTTCTGAAAATCGCTACCCTGATATGTTTGATGATTATTCCCGAGTTTTGGATTTAAACCCATACGAGGCTTATTATAAATGGTTTTTTATATTTGACGCTCTGCAGACTTTGCCGCATATTGATTCGTTGGAATATCGCCTTGAAGTAATAGATTTGGTTGATCAAGCGTACAGCGAATACGAGAGCCAGAATGATAATTATGACAAGCTATTTATAAAGGGAAGTATTAATACGGCCAAGGGGCAGTATGTGGACGCTTTATATTATAAAAAAGCTGATGAAATTTATGATCAATTAGTTAAATTAAGCCCTTATATGCCTAATAGCTATAAACAATGGGGTGATATGTTGAGACAAAGCGGGGATAATGACAGGGCGATTGCGGCCTACAATCAAGGATTATCGGTTTTACCGAGTATTGAAAATAAATATTTAAATCAAGAACATAGAGGTCAAATTAAGGCTTTTATGCTTGGCCTTTATCATTCTTTGGCAAAAACATATCATACGCAAGGCGATATTGCCAATGCCAAGCAATATTATTTGAAAATACTTAAAATTAATCCGATGCTGACTCATGTATATTTGTTTTTGGGCGAATTATATGAAGATAATCAGGATTATAAAGAGGCTAAATGGTATTATTCAAGGGGGGCCGGTTTGGAGCCAAATAATGACATTTGGGCGAAAAGATTATTTGAACTTGAAAAAAATTTGAATTACAAGTTAGGCCCAAAGGGCATATTATACCCCAGAGGGTACTAACAGTAGTCGGGAATATTTCAATTCCTTGACTGAAAATTAATTCGTCTATGAATACTTTTGAAAACAACAAAACTGTTATTGTTCTGGGCATGCACCGCAGCGGCACTTCCGTTGTGGCGCGGGTTATAAATAGTTTGGGCGTGTCAATGGGGGAAAAGCATTTTATTATAAAGGATTATAAAAATCCATTTGGGTATTATGAGGATCTGCGTTTTATAGAACTAAATAAGAAAATTTTAAATGAACAAAACAATGATATTACCAGAGTGCCATCCAGGGAAAGGATAATGGCCCAAAAAGAAAAATATAGTAGTCAAATTAAAAAATTGTTAGCGGAAAATTCTAAAAATGCTACGTGGGGCTGGAAAGATCCGCGCACGGTTTTGACTATTGATTTATTTTATCCTTACATTAAAAACCCTTATTTTATTATTTGCGAAAGAGCGTCAGAAGAGATTGCCAAGTCTCTTAAGCGGCGCGACGGACTGGAATTGCAAATTGGAATAGAATTAGCTGATATATATAAAAAACGCATTGAAAATTTTTTAAATGTTTATGGTATAGAAAATTTACTTTGGATTAAATATAATAGTTTAATTAATGATACGACCGGCACCGTACAAGCAATAATTGACTTTATTAATGTTGATCCGACAAAACGACAAGTGAGGAGAGCGCTCAACTCAGTCAAAAATAAAAATAAAATTAAATTTAGCAAGGCTTTGCATATAATTAAATATCCGCTAAGGCATCCGTGGAGGGCTTTAAAATATATAAAAAATAACGGCTTTAAAGTAGATAAATGAGAAAAAAATAAATGCAATACTCGGTTGTAATTATCAATTATAAAACCAGGAAAATGACTGCTGACTGCGTAAGGTCAGTAATATCTTTATTTGGGGGCAAAGATGTTGAAATCATATTGGCCATTAACGAGGCAGAGGATGATGAGGTAGATTTTTTTAAAGATACTTTTAATGATCAGATTAAAATTATTGCCAACAAGGTTAATTTAGGCTTTGGAAAGGCGTGTAATCAAGCGGCAAAAATCGCCAAGGGGCAATTTCTTTTTTTTCTAAATAGCGATACTTTAATTGAGAATAATTTTTTGCCGATTATTACTTCAATTTTCAATAGTGATAGTCGGGTGGGGATTGTCAGTCCGCTTTTTAAAAAGCCATCCGGTAAAGAGCAATTGTATGGCTTTGGGGAATTCCCGGATTTATTTACCCCTATAATTTCCAGAATAAGAATGATATTGAATAAAGATCAAGAGAAAAAAAAGGTTGAATGGGTGAGTGGCGCGGCAATGATCATAAGAAAAGATTTATTTAATAAATTAAATGGTTTTGATGAAAATTTTTTTATGTATTTTGAGGATATTGATATTTGCAAGAGGACGGCTGCTCTTGGCCATAAGGTTTATTTATGTAGGGAAATACAATTAATGCATAAAGAGGGGGCTAGTAGCCGTAATAAAAAATTATTAAAAAAGATTTATTATCAATCCCAGGATTATTACTACAAAAAGTATTACGGAGTGCTTGGGCAGATTTTGGTTAAATTAATGCGTTGGCCATTTCGGTTGTTTAAGAATTATTGAGAAAGGAAACCGACAAAGTTGGTAAAAAAATTAAAAAAACATTTAACAACCTTTTAATATGAAAAAATGTATAATTTGCCATCACCAGAAATCTAGGGTGATTTTTAGTGAATTCGGCATTGATGTTTTAGAGTGCGATAACTGCGGGCATGTGTATTCATCGTATAAGCAGGAGCAGGATTATAATGCTTATTTCGGCAATACAATTAACACTGGTGATCATTTTTGGTGGAACAAAGCGCACGAAAAAATGTATAATGAATTTTTTAGGAAATTTATAATCAATAATAAAGGCAAGCTGCTTGATGTCGGCTGCGGTTTGGGTTATTTTCTAGAGAAAATAAACAGTTATCCTGATTGGGAAACTTTTGGCTGCGAAATTTCCAAGCCGGCAGTAGAGTTTGCCGGAAATAAATTAAAATTAAAAAATATTTTTTGCGGCCGAATAGAAGAGTCTGAATTTGAAGAAAATTTTTTTGATATTATTACTTTATGGGATGTTATTGAGCATATTCCTGATCCAAGGCCACTTCTAAGCTCATTAAGGAAAATATTAAAGCCAAGAGGTAAACTGTTTATTCATACCCCTAATTCACAAATTCAAATACCCAAGGCGAGAATAAAGAAATTATTATATGGCATGAATTCTAAGAAGCACTATCTGGAGGCTAAGGACCATATTAATATTTATTCCCCTAAAACTATTTCAATGTTACTTAAGCAAAATAATTATAATAATATAGAATTTATCCACTTGCCCCCGATCCAAAGTGTTTCCGGAAGTAAAAAATTAATTTTAAAATATTTAAAAAATTTATATTTTTATTTTTCGGTTTTTATTTATTTCGTATCCCTAAAGAAGATAAATGTAAATAATTTATTTGTAATTGCCAGTAAATAAACTTTATAAAAATTTTATGTTTTCTTTAAGAAAATTTCATCTTTGATTTGTTATAATTAAAAGTAGCACATTGTTAACGCGTCTATTAATGTGGATAACTTTATGAATTAATTTTAACAGTTTGAGTATTAATATTCAGATTGTTAAAACAAAAAAAGCATGAGAACAAGGAGGATGAATAATTTGCTTGCCATAGCGGCGGGCGCTTTTTTAATTTTGGGCCCGGGCATGGATCCGGATCTCTTAAAAACCAATATCGCGCAAGCCGCCTTGGCCGATCACGTTGTGATCAACGAGGTCCATATTGACAGCCAGTCCGGCACCGGCGGCACGGAAGATGACTGGGTTGAGCTATATAATCCAACATCCGCGTCAATAAGCCTGGACGGCTGGTCCTTGCAAAAATTTAGTTATAGTGGCTCTTCGCTATACAATCAGGCTATTTCCGGAACTATTTTGGCAGGGTCTTATTTTCTTGTGGTTCGCGATGGGCCAAATACACAGCAGAGCCTTAAGGACATGGCCGATTTATTGGCAAGCAATTCTTTTTCTTTAGCCTCTGGCAACATTATTTATTTAGTAAATGATTCTATTAATATTACTCCAAGTTCTCCTACTTCCAATATTGTTGACTTTGTCGGTTTTGGCAGCGCGAATTATTATGAGGGAATTGCCGCGGCTACTGATGTGAGTGAAGAAAAAAGCATTAGCCGTGTTCCAAACGGAGAAGATACTGATGAAAATTCAAATGATTTTGCGCTGCAGGAGGTTCCAAGCCCGGAGAACTCAGGCAGTAATGACGGACAAGATGTGGGCGGAACAGTGCTGGTAACCATAACGCTGGATGATGAGCCGGTTCAGGATATTGGCTCGGCCGGCGCCAATATTGTATTCCAGGTAAACTCAGACGGCAGTGCTTTGGTTGAATACGGTCTGGATGATACTTATGGAAGCGTTAGCGTCGCGTCCGTGATTACAGAGAATATTACTACCATAATTAATTTAAATAATTTGGAATGCGATACAGCTTACCATTTTCGCGTAACAGCGGAAAACATTGCCGGTGATGACAGCGATACCAGCGCTGACGCTGTTTTCACCACCATGCCTTGCGGCATCAGTCTGGATGCTTTAACCATGACAGAGAGCGCGGCCAAAGCCAATGATGCCTATACCAATGGCTGGGAATGGCAGTTTGATATTACGGTTTGGGATCTTAATGAAACAACTTTGAAAATGAAATTTGACAGCTGGAGCGGCCCGGCCGGCCTGGATACCGGAGGCAATATGCGCTTTAGCGCGGACAATGGCATTACCTGGTTTGGAATTACTGATAACAACGCTTATCCGGCATTGGGCGCTGATATTAGCGGAATTGACTTAAGCGCTGACCCGGGCAGGCAAGTTACTGTTCTAGCGCAAATGAAAGTCCCGGCTCACACTTTGACCGGTTATTATAATTCAAGTTATGGGATATTAACAGAATAGATGTTATTTTTCCTAGCGGAAAAAGCCGCGCTACGAATGCGGCACATGCGAATTAAAATAATAAATGAATGGAAAAAATTATATTAATTTTTAGTTTGTTAATATTTGTTGTTTGCCCGGTTAGCGCTTCGGAGTTAATCGGGCAGATCAGCACTAATCCCAGTGAGTTGTCAGGCGATGAGCCGGACGATTCGTTGCCACCTGTTAATTCGGGCGCGGGCAGCGGCTCGTTTAACAGCGGTTCAGATGTTATTTTTACAAATGACATTAAGCAGGATAATGGCGATAAAGAGGATGCAGATGATAACAAACAAAATAAAGAAATTAAAGTGCTGGGCATCAGCTATGAGCATTATCCGGACAACGCCTTGCTTAGGGCAAATGACAAAAAAATATATATTATTGAGGGGCAAGTCAAAAAGCATATTGCCGGTTTGGATGAGCTTGTTAAATATGCCGGACAGACAATCTATGACGTTACGGACGCGGAATTAGCTAAGTATCAGAAAAGAAAGCATTTAAACAATGATTTGATTCGCGAACAGGGAACAGAGGCGGTTTACGTTATTGAGAATGCCAAGAAAAGGCATATTTTAAGCCTGGAAGAATTGCGTGCTAATTACTTCGGGCAGGAGATTTTTAATATCAGCTCCATAGAAATGAGACTTTACCCTTTTTAAGCCACATAAAAAGCAAGGGGATAGGGCTTTGATAAGTATTTGACAGTGGATTTTTTTGTTTGACTTTTTTTGCAAACTTTAGTAAAGTAAATTTACCAAAATAACAAATCTAAAGGAGAATTCCAAAGGGTTTGTTTTTTTGTATTTGATCATTGAAAAATCATATAAAGACAAAATATAACTGTTTATAATGAAAATCAAAGAAAAGGAGAAGGATTATGAGTAAAATAGTTGATCATAACGCAAAAGTACTTTATATTACAACAAAGAGTTATGATTCAGGCATCTATCGGCTTGAATTAGAAGTGCCAACTAGTTTTGTATCTAAAGCCAGGCCTGGAATGTATTGCGCGTTTGCCCCACGAAATGAAACACACCAACATCGGCGTCCTTTTTCCATTGTGGACGCAAAGGATAACAAGCTGACATTTCTGATCAAAGTAGTCGGGCCCAATACCAGATATTATACCAGTCGTAGGCCTGGTGATATAATCAACATCACCAATCCCCGAGGACAGTGTATTTACGTAGATAATGCGGTTGACCACTATTTTTTGGCAGCCGGCAGTATCGGCGCGGCGCCTTTGATTTTTTTAGCTAAAGATTTACGCAAGTTTGGAAAAAAAGTAACAGTGTTTCTGGGAGGAAAAAATAGGTTGCAAATCGTTGGCGCTAATTTTTTCTATAATTATGGCTGTAATGTCAAAGTTATTGTTGAAGATGATGATGAGCTTCCAATAA
>DAOVXE010000032.1 GCA_030636285.1 Candidatus Falkowiibacteriota bacterium
AGCTTTCTACAGTTTAATAATAACATATTAATTTGAATTAATTAAACTTAATTGATTTTAAAAAATATCTTTTACCTAAAACTAGCAAAAAAATATTAATATCGTTTGACAAGATTTTGATAGTATGCTATAGTAAAAAATTAAATAATAAATAAAAAAGTTTTGAACTATGATTTGTTTGATTATAATGATTAATATAAATAAAAAAGTCTTGAACTATGATTTGTCTGATTATAATGATTAATATGATTGTTAATCAAATAAATCATAGTTAAAGACAATAGCCGTTCTTTAAAACAGAATAATACAGATTAAAAAAATTTCATTTTTCTTTTCTTTTATTTCAACTGTCTTATTTAAGGCAGGGAATTATTTTGTTGTTTTAAACAAGACAGTTGAAAACAAAATTAACTATTTTATTGCTCGTATTTACGGGCAGAAAGAGAGGAAAAAATGGAAAGTAAAAGAAAAAAAAGATTTTTGAGTTTAAAAAATTTTTTTAAAGACTCAATTATAAAAGAAACTAGAAATTTTTTTTCAGCTTCTATTTTAGAAGAAAAAGAAATTTCAGTTAGATTTCTTGATGACGTTGATATTTATATAGAAATAGATGGCAAAATCTATAAAGAAAGGGGGTAAGAAAAATTACCAAAAAGTATGGAGCAGTCTTATGGTTCGCCATTCTGCTCCACCATTCCGAATTCGTCAGGGAAAGTTAAAAGCAAAAAATAGATTTACTTTTTACTTTAAACTTTATAAACTTTTAACTAAATTTGGCGGGTTCAGAAAGGTGATAAAAAAAGTCTTGAACTATGATTTGTCTGATTATAATGATAAATATGATTGCTAATAAAAAAAATCAAAAAAATAATCATAACCCATCAAAATAATCAAATAAATCATAGTTAAAGATAATATCGTTTTTTAAAACAAAAAACCCGGCAAAAGCCGAGTTATAAAATATTTTTAAATTATAAAATAACTTTATATCTAGTGGCCCTGCCCAAACCAATCCTTTCTATTTTTTTAAATCTTATTAGCACTTCAATAGCTTGATTAATAGTCGGCCGGGCCACACCAGTTTGATCCGATATTTCCTTAGGCGATGCTTCGTCAACCGTATTTAAATATTCCCATACAGCCATTTGCTTGGGAGATAATAATTTTTCAATATTTTCATCAGACAGTAATTCCACAGCTTGGTTTGATTGCATGATCAAAACATCATAAAAGAAATTTAACCAAGGAGTTATGTCTTCTCCTTTTTTCTTTATAGTTTTTTGACTTTTTCTTAAAGCCAAATAATAATCCGCTTTATTGTCCTCAATTAATTTTTCATGAGAGATATAAGCTGTATATAAATATCCCGACTTTAATAACAATAAATTTGTCAAAACTCTGGATAGACGGCCATTGCCATCAAGAAATGGATGAATATTTAAAAATTCAACTACAAAATTAGCGATTATCAAAAGAGGATGATGACTTTTGTTTTTAACCGCGTTTTCTGTCCATTCAATTAATTCCTGCATCTCTTTTGGGGTTAGGTATGCAGGCGTTGTTTTAAACAATACACCTGCTGATTCACCAACTTCATTAATCATATGTACCGCATTTTCCTGTTTTTTGTATTCACCTTTATGCTTTTTATCTTTGGCAACATATTTAAGCAGTTCGCTATGAAAATGTTTTACAGTACTTTCATTAAATTTTATACTTTTCCAGGAATTAAAAACATTATTGAGTAAATCATAATAACCCTTAACTTCTTGCTTATCGCGATCAGAAAATTTTTGCATTTTTATTCCTTTCATCATTTTTTCAATATCTTCATCTGATAATTTCGCGCCTTCAATACGGGTGCTGGCTCCGGTTGAAGTTACTAAAACTGATTTTTTAAGCCGTCCTAAAACTTGCGGACTAAACTCTGCGCCCTGAATCCAGCGTCCTTTTAACTCATCAATTTTATTAATTTTTTCCCAAATATCATTTGGGGTATTTTTTATTCTTTTGTCCAGTCTGTTAATGTTTGTCATATTTTTAATCTTATATTTTAACTATATAAGATTATATAAGATTAATAACAATAAATCAAGTTTTTTGTTTAAAATTTATCGTATTCTTTGGTTTTTCAGACAATTTTGTGGGTATAGTAATATTAAAAAAATGACTAAAAAATAATTTGGTTAATATTAAAATCACAGTTTTTTGAATTAAAAATGTTCGCCCAGTAAAGGTAAACAGTTTTTTATTGCTGGGTTTTTGGTGGTCTTATATTATAAATTTTTTAAGAAAAATTTTATGTATTTCCATACTTTGATTATTGATTTAGATAAACATTACTTAGGTATATCCATAATAATTTTATAGTGTATAATAAAGGCATGGCAGAAAAATATTTAACTTAAGATAAACTAATCACTATATGAAATATATAAAGCCGCACAAATTAAAAAAGGGGGATAAAGTAGGGCTTGTCTCTCCTTCAAATCCAATTAAAGACAGCGTAGATAAATACGAAGAAGCAAAAAGAAAATTTGAAGATGTCCTGGGAATTGAAATTATTCCAAGCAGAAATGCTTTTAATGAATTTTATTACTCTGCGGGCACGGCCAATGAAAGAGCCAGTGATATTAATGATATGTTTGCTGATCCAAAAATAAAAGCAATATGGTTTTCAGTTGGAGGAAATACAGCAATAGATCTGGTTGAATTATTGGATTACAAATTGATAAAAGATAATCCCAAAATAGTATGCGGGATTTCTGACGCAACAACTTTACTAAATGCAATTACCGCCAAAACCGGACTTGTTACTTACTTGGGAATGGAGTTTTTTGATTTTATTGGGCGAGATATGAGTTATGAATTTGAGTATATTAGAAAGACTTGGTTTGATGGTAAAATAGGTGAGATAAAACAAAATCCAAACTGGAAAAACTTTGACGGCCTGCCGACTCATTATAAGGCCTGGAGAACTATAAAACCAGGGAAAGCCAAAGGAAGGTTGATTGGAGGAAACTTTACTTGTTTTTCTCAATTAATGGATTCTCCTTATATGGCAGAATTAAAAAATAATATTTTAATAATGGAGACTTATAAATTTCATAAAAAACAGATACACAGAGCTTTAATGCAGCTTCGGATCAATGGAGTTTTTAATAAAATTTCCGGGTTTATAATCGGTTATTGTCTGGGCAGTGACAATCCAGATGAAAAAGGCAATGAGCGTGACATTAAAGATATTCTTCTTGAGACAACTGAAGGATATAAGTTCCCCATTATGGAGGTGGGAGAAATCGGTCACCAGGTTGAAAACATTATTGTTCCGATTGGCGCGAAAGCAAAAATTAATAGCGCTAAATTGAAGTTTGAAATTATTGAAGATGTGGCTATTGATTAAATAATAATACACATATGAACATTCCAACAAAAAAATTAAAAAGCGGTTTTGAAATTCCGGTGCTCGGTTTGGGGACTTGGGATTTTGGAGGGAAGAAGAAGCGAATTGAAAATTATGATGAGTCCAGAGATATCATTGGAGTGCAAAAGGCAATTGAAATGGGATTTACTCATTTTGACACAGCAGAGATGTATGCCCAGGGTTACAGTGAGGAAATTTTTGGCAAAGCAACTAAAAAACAGGACAGAAGTAAATTATTTGTAACATCAAAAGTTTCACCGGCTAACTTGCGCTATGATGATGTAATCAAATCCTGCAAGGCCAGCTTAAAACGTTTACAGCTTAATTATCTTGATATGTATTTGATTCATGTTCCTAATCACGATATAGCGATTGAAGAAACAATGAAAGCATTTGATGAATTAAAAAAGCAAGGTTTAATTAAGAATATCGGCGTAAGCAATTTTTCTATTGAAAGTTTTGAAGAAGCGCAAAGTAAAACTAATAATAAAATCGTAGTTAATCAAATTCATTATAGTCTGTTATTCAGAATACCTGAAGCAACCGGTCTTTTGAAATATTGCCAGGAAAATGATGTGTTGCTAGAAGCTTGGCGACCTCTGCACTACGGTCAGCTTGGCGCAACCGGAACCAGAATAATGGATGAGCTGGCTGAAAAGTATAATAAGAAGCCGGCGCAAATTGCCCTGAATTGGTTAACTTCCCAAGATAATGTTTTCACTATCGTAAAAGCCAGCAGCATTAATCATTTGGAGGAAAATTTGGGAGCGGTTAATTGGGAGATGGAAAAAGATGATATTGAGTACTTACGAAATAAATTTCCATATCAATCAAAGCGGTCTTGCGCTGTTCAACCTGGTTAAGATTAGCATGAAAATAGCTTTGTTGTTCCTAATTAACTTACTTATAGATAAAATAAAAACAAGACGTAATCGTCTTGTTTTTTGTTTAATATTAGTAAATTTGGGTGGCTAGAGAGAATTGAACTCTCGTGTCTGGAACCACAATCCAGTGTTCTACCATTGAACTATAGCCACCATAATAATGTAAATTTACATCAAGCTACTAAACATGTTAATAGCTTAATTTTATACTACATTAATTATATTTTTTTAAAAGTTCAGGCAAAACTGCAAAAAATAATTTCTCACTAAAATTTATAATCCATACCAATATCGTTTTTATTTTACCCCAATCTTTTTTTGGTTTTTTTAACTCATCATTTAATTCATTGAGTTTAGATTTGGCTTCTGGATCTTCCTCGTTGTCAGAAAGCTGAGTAATGGTTTGCTGTATATTAATACCTATTGTGTTGTTGTTAATTAATGTTACTAAGTTGCTTGGATTATTTTGAGGAGATTGGCTCTCTTCACCCACTTCACTTTTTAGCATTCCTATAACCAAACTCAGTCTTGTATTTAAACTTTCTGTATCATACCAACTAAGATTCCTTTGTATGCTATTACCTCGACTATATTTCATTTCATGGTTTGGGACTTTATATTCGGAATAATCATCATCCATTGATTCTGATACTTTATCGATTATGTTGTTATAGCTATCAATAGTTAATCCTTTGTACGTTGCGGATCCGGTTCGTTTTAACTCGTCACTCAATGAAACAAGTTGATGATAGTATCTTTTTATTTGTTCCATTTTTACTCTTGCCATATATCGCAATTTATTAATTTAACATTTCCCCCAAACCTTCCACACAGGAAAATCAGTGCTCAATCGGAATTGAACCCTCATTACTGGAACCACAATCCAGTGTTCTAACCGTTGAACTATAGCCACCATAATCTCAAATAAATGAGAAAAATTTTTGTTTTATTTTAATACCGATAAAAATATATTTTCCCTTCCTCGCCCAGATCAATTGTCCTCTCGGCTTTTTTGGTTGGGAGAGGAAACTGGTAGCTTATTACCCTGGCTCCCTCGCGCAGTTCATTGTTAAATTTTTCTTCCAGCTTGATCATCGTATCTACATTCAAATAACAGTACACCGCGTCCGCGCCCTTTAAACCAATCTTAAAAATGTTCTCTTTTAAAAGTTTGATTTTGCTGTTAGTTATAGCGTTTTGGAACTTGCCGATCAGCCAGGGGAAAAAAGAATATTCCACGCCGGTTAGTTTGGCATTTGGATATTGCTTTCTAAGCATGCGGAGGAGCCCGGCCCGGCCCGCGCCCAGCTCATAAACCACCGCGCCTTTATTAATTTTTAGCTCTTTAAGCAGCCGCCTTAACACAACGGATTTGGTCGCTAAAAACGGCGCGTAACCGCGGAAAACTATATTATAGGCCTGGACAACGAAAAACTCAAAGAAAAATAATAAAAGAATTAATGTAGCTACCTGGATTATTACACTGATCATATATTTTTTAAAAAATCTTTAAGTTAATTTAAATGTAATTTGAAATCAATATATTGTCAATGTACCCCGGAGAGGAGTCGAACCTCTATATCGGGCTTAGAAGGCCCGCGTTCTATCCGTTGAACTACCGAGGCTTAGAAGGTTTACCCCGCACTTTGGAGCGAAGCGACAATAGTGTCGGGGCTGTCGCTCTATCCGGTTGAGCTATAGGCGCAAAATAATATCCGGTTGCTTGCCCGACCGATTCCGAAGGAAGCCGGGCGGGAACTACCGAGGCTTAATAAAAATGTTGCCTATCAGGGGCAACGATTATAATTTACCAAAAATTAGCCAAAACGTCAAGTTAAAATTTGAAAAATTTAGAAACCTTGCAATTATTGCCTGTTTGTGCTATTCTTAGCTTGCGTAATAAAGATTTTTTATTAATAATGTTACCTTGTCTTGGTTGCCGTATGCTTAGCGGTATCTCGGATAAGGGAAAGAGCCTATGTTAGACAAAAAAGCAAAAATCAGGATCATAAACAAATACAAAGTCCATGACACGGACACCGGTTCAACCCCGGTACAGATCGCGATTTTGACTGAGGAGATCAAACAGCTTTCCGACCATTTAAAAGCCCATAAGCATGACCATTCTTCGCGCCGCGGTTTGCTAAAAAAAGTCGGGGAGCGCCGCCGTTTGCTTAAATATTTGCAAAAAGAAGATGAAAAGATATTTCAGGATGTTGCTAAAAAACTTAATCTTAAAATTGCCAAAAAAATGATTGCTAATGAAGAAGAAAAGAAACGTATTGAAGCTGAAATTGAAGCAAAACAGGCTGAAAAAGAAGCCGCCAAATTAGAAAGCGGCAAATAAATATTAGAATGAGCGGCATTTGTAGTGCCGCATTTCAAATCTTATGATTAAACACAAAGACCAGCGAGTGGGCATCTTGGTAGATGTTTCCAACATGTATCACTCGGCGAAAAATTTATATAAAAAACGGGTAAACTTTAAAGAAGTTTTAAAGTCAGCCGTGGCCGGCCGGAGATTGATCCGGGCCACGGCTTATGTTATCCGTACCGAATCGGAAGAGGAGACCCCGTTTTTTGAGGCGCTTTCGCAGCAAGGTTTTGAGGTTAAGATGAAAGACCTTCAGATCTTTGCCGGCGGCGCTAAAAAAGCCGATTGGGATGTCGGGATTGCCATGGACGCGATCAAGCTGGGCAGCAAAGTGGACGTAATCGTAATCGTTTCCGGTGACGGCGATTATTTGCCTTTGATCAATTACCTTCAGAATACAACCGGCTGTTTGGTTGAGGTTATCGGTTTTCGACAAACCACGTCTTCCAAATTGATTGAGGAATCAGATGATTTTATAAATTTGAGTGATGATAAAAAGTATTTACTTAAGTAAAATTAATTAATAAATCATTGGCCGGCGGATAAATAGATCTTATGAGTTGTTTTCTCAAGGTCTTCAATCCGGCGGCCAAGACAAAAAAACTATGAAAAATAGTGAAAAAGTTTTTTCGTGTGAGTGGCTTGGCCGCGAACTCACGATCAAAACCGGCCTTTTGGCCATGCAGGCTAACGCGGCGGTAACCGTGCAATACGGCGATACCGTTGTTTTGGCTACTGTAGTAGAGTCTAAAGAAGATCGGGAAGGAATTGATTATTTTCCGCTGATGGTTGATTTTGAAGAACGCTTGTACGCGGCCGGCATAATCAAAGGCTCGCGCTGGATCAAGCGCGAAGGCCGGCCGACTGACGAGGCCATTCTTTCCGGCCGCATGATTGACCGCTCTATCCGGCCGCTTTTTTCCGGTGATTCGCGAAAAGACGTCCAGGTGATATTAACGATATTGTCCGCGGACCAGGAAAATGATCATGATATCGTGGCCATGGTAGCGGCGTCGGCCGCTTTGGCGATTTCCGGCGTTAACTGGGACGGCCCGATCACCGGCATTCGTGTCGGCAGGGTTGAGGGTAAATTCGTTTTTAACCGAACCTATGAGCCAAGAAAAAATAGCGACCTGGATTTGATCGTTGCCGGCACCAAACATAAGGCCAT
>DAOVXE010000118.1 GCA_030636285.1 Candidatus Falkowiibacteriota bacterium
AAAAAATAAAAAAATAAAAAAATATTTTAATCAATTAAAACTTGATTTATGAAAAATTTATTTAAAATCGGCGAAATAGTGTCAATTCTAATAAAAAATAACAATTTAGGAGTGGTAATCGCGGTTGATGAGCAAAAAGGAAAATATGATTATTGGGTGATATCACTATTGACACAGAAAGGCGAAAATGGCATAGCTGAATGTTATTTTGAAAATGAATTAAACCTTATGCAAGTAAATAAAGAAGCAATTCAATGCATGACTAACGGAAAAAAGCGCATTTCTATGGTCAGAAGGGCAGAAAAGACAATTTGTGGACATCCTGTTCATAACTACCCTAAAACGGTGGATAATTAACCGTTAAGGGGTTAAATTTTTTAAAGCCTAGCAGTTAAAAAATTTAACCCCTAAATCACCGCGCTATAATGTACCTGTAGAAGAAACAAAGAGAAACAAAGAAAGATTAATAATAAGCGAGCGGATAACTGCCTATCGGCAAGCCGGTTAATAAATTTATGAGCAAAGAAGAAATATTAAATAATTTAAAAACCAAAATAAAAGACATAGAAACAAGGCCTCATGCCAGGTCAATGCTTGAAGGCATTAAAAAAGCCGACCCTGATGAACCGGTTGCTATTCAAGACAATGATCCGCAAATGAAGCCGAAATTAATTTGGTCAAATTTAAAAAAGAACCTCTGCGTTAAATGCGGAAAAGAATTAACTTGGTCCAATGACGGAAAGATGATAAAATGCGTGGTTTGCGACTTTAAAATAGGGATTGATAAATTTGATAAATATTCAAAAAAATATGCTTGTCGGTGAAAAAAAATGCCATTGTTGCGGCCATAATCAAAAGATATACCGGTATTTTCTTGATGATTTAGATGTTTCCACTTTGCTGAAAATTTGGCAAGCGGTTGTTGAAAGCGGAGTGAATGAAGTTAAGGTTCAAAGCCTGGATATGACGCACGCCATGAAATGCCGTACCACGCAATTGAGATATTTCGGGCTTCTTCAAAAAGTAAGAAATGAAAAAGGAAAGCACAGGTCCGGAATGTGGCTGATTACAAGAAACGGCGGGGACTTCATCCATGGAAGAAAAGTTGTTTATTATTATGTTTGGACAATGAATAACAGGGTTATTGACCGTGAAAAGATAATTCAGGAAACCGAAGGATTAAATCAGCCGGCGCCAGCGGATATAGTAAAATATGCCAGCCGCTGCGACTACAAAGTGCTTAAAAAATTTGAGCCGGCATACGACATAATCGGAAATAAGCCGATTAAAATAGATGTTAGATTAAAACAAGTAAGCATGGCTTTATGAAATTTGCAAAAAATAAAAAAGAATGGAAAAAAGAGCAAAATAAGATTTATAATGCTTTGTTTGGAAAGCCGGTTAGATTTCGCAGATTAAAAAAATTAATTAAAAATATTTTCCCAAGGCTGAGGTAAATTTTATCTTGACAATCCAATATCGGGTTGGCACGCATTGGGCATATTGTCGAGATATGCCCGTCAGCCTTGGGAAAATATTATTTGAGAGCCGGACTATGTCTGGCGAGCATGGGGCTTTTGTATCAAGCGGAGAGGATTTTTAAAACAAGTGATCCTCTCCGGCTCTCAGTTATCCACAATAAAAAATTTACAGCTTTAAAATAAAATGCTATATTATAATTATAAACAAAATAAAAACCCCAAAACATTTCCCCATAAGTGTTTTGGGGTGTTTTATTTTCTAACAACTTTATGAGCTTTAAAGATTTAAGACTGCCTATTATTGGCGGAAATAAGCGCCAAAGGCAATTAAATGAGCAAGAGGCTGAAAGAAAAGTAAAAATAAAAATTATTAGGCAAACCGAATGTTTTATTTCTCTTTTAAAATTACAGCTTGAAGAAAATTTTGTCGTATGCCACGGAATTGAATCCAAGAAAAACAACGAACGCTATCCGACTGAAATGCAAGTCAGGGTTGTAAATTATACCGACGAATTAAGCGACGAATTGAGAGTACTGATGAAAAAACAGCTTGACGAGGCTGAAAAGAAAATAAAAGAACTTAAAACAGACTCAAAAGCGGACGAGATTATTAATAATACAATGCAAAATTATGCCGGTAAAAAAGAAGGATAAAAAAACGAAAAAACCGGCAAAAAATGACAAAACGAAAAAGAAGAATAAAGAGGCTGAAAAATTTAAAAAAATCCTTAAAGATAAGCAGAGAAGAGAGACTTTAAGAAAGAAAAGATTACTTTCCTTAACTTCGGTTAACTTAGGAAATATCGGATCTGGGAAAAAAGTAAAATCGATGTATGAAATGATGCTGGAAGCCGGGTATTCAGAAACAAGTGCAAGACAACAAACAAATGTATTGGCAGGACTCCAAGATGAGACAGTTGATGTTGTTGATAAATTAGAATTATTGCGGCAGCAAGCCATTGAAGGGATTAATAATAATATTCATGACGCTGATTATAAAGATATGATTGTAGCGCTTGATAAACTTACCAAAAACATCCAATTGCTTTCCGGAAAGCCGACTGAAAGGCATAAGCATGAATTAGCCGATAATGAAAAGAAAGACCTTGATAATATTTTTAAAGAAAATTAATTATGAAAAATGCAATGCAAATTAAATATAAAAATCAAAGATATTCTGATAAACGGAACTATTGCCCAAAGAGTTTATGTCTGCGAGAAAGATTTTAAATATTTTGCGTTATATTATTTTCACCAGTTCTTTACACATCCGATAGCCGATTTTCATTACGATTTTTACGACGATTTAATGAAGTTATCAAAGTATGAGCTTGATGAGCTTGCCTGGATATGCTTTAGGGAATCAGCCAAAACTTCAATCACTAAAATGTTTCTTTGCTGGTGCATCTGTTATAAAAAAAAGCGGTATATTAATTATGATTCCTATGACAAAGCAAACGCTGAAGCGGCTTTATTTGACGTAGCGGTATGGCTGCAAACCAATCCCAGAATAATCGCTGATTTCGGGCAGTTATATTACGGCGAAGATACGGACAACAGGGAAAAACAAAGCAAAATCCAAAGGCTTAATAATTTTATAACCGCTAACAGAATTAAAGTTGAAGCCTTTTCAACGCAAAGATCAACTCTTGGCAGAATTTACAAGCATTACAGGCCCGACCTTTTTATTCTTGATGATATTGAAAATATGAGAACAAAAGTAAGTTATCCTGTAACCCAAAAGATTAAAGACCATATAGGCGAAATGAGAGCCGGACTGCCGGCAAACGCCGGAGTGATTTATCTTGGAAACTACATTACCGAAGACGGAGTTATTTCAGATGTTATGAAAAATGTTGAAAATAATCCAAAAGGACAGCTTAGATTTATTCCGGTTGAAATTGACGGAAAAATTGCCTGGAAGGGAAAATATGTCAGAACAAACACAATGGCCAACAAGCTTAATAATAAAATCAGTAATCCGTTTAAATATAAAATATCTTTACAGCACAGATTGGAAAAATTAGGCGAAATAATTTATGAAACTTTTATGATGAATAATCCCGAGAAATCCGGAGACTTGGTATTTAACCGAGAAATAATCAAGGAAAAACTTAAGAATGCCAAGGATCCGATAAAAGAGATTGCCGGGCTGAAAATATGGAGAGAATTTAAAGCTAATCACCGTTTTGGCGGCGGAGCTGACACTTCTGAAGGTAAAGGACTGGACGCTAACGCCTTAGTGATAATTGATTATTCTACCAGACCTGCCGCGGTTG
>DAOVXE010000034.1 GCA_030636285.1 Candidatus Falkowiibacteriota bacterium
AAGTCCTCAATGCGTCCGTTGGTGCAAGATCCAATATAAACCTGATCTATTTTTTTTCCAACAAGTTCGCTAACATCCACTACCTGATCCGGCTTATAACCGAAAGTAACCTGTGGCGCCAAATCAGAAACATCAATAGTAATTTCATCTGTATAAACAGCATCAGGATCAGGGTGCCACTTATGATAATCTTCAAGAGCATCAGCATAAGATTTATACTTATTAGAAATAAACGGCCAAAGATATTTTACAGTCGTCATGTCCGGAAGACAGATGCCACAGGTTGCGCCCGCTTCAATCGCCATATTACAGCATGTCATTCTGGCTTCCATGCTCATGGCGTCTACTATAGATCCGGTAAATTCTATAATTTTATCGGTCGCGCCGTTTACGCCTAGTATGCCAATGACGTAAAGAATAACATCCTTGGCATAAACATTATCAGGAAGTTTCCCGACAATATTAATTTTCATTGTTTCAGGAACACGAAAAGAACAAACGCCCTTTAGAATTCCAACTTCCAAATCTGTAGTGCCGATTCCGGCAGCAAAAGCGCCAAAGGCTCCATGCGTGCAGGTATGAGAATCTCCCATAATAACTGTGTATCCCGGCCTAATAAAACCTTTTTCCGGAAATAAAGCATGGCACACTCCATTGTTTCCAACATCAAAGAAATCCTTGATATTGTGCCGCTTAGCCCAATCTCTTAGAATTTTTCCCTGCACTGCTGTCTTTGAATCCTTTGCAGGAGTAACATGATCTATAACCGCCTTAATTTTAGCTGGATTAAAAACTTGATCCAGGCCTTGTTCAACTAAATCATTAATCGCAATTGGCGTTGTTATTTCATGGCACATTACCACATCAATATCCAATACCACATTTTCGTTTGACGGGTTATCACGCCAATGAGCCTTAAAAATTTTTTGTGCAACTGTTTGTCCCATTTCTTACTCCTTTTCTTGTTTTGGTTAATGGATTATTTCAAAATATGTAAAATATTAGCTTAAGCCAATATTTATTTTAATGAACAAAATAAAAAACCATAAATTTATGGCTTAATGTTACTATAAAACATCAAAAAAATCAAGTAGCTTAAAGTAGTTTTGTTGTTTTTTTCTTTTTATTAAATATTAGCAAAATTTAAAAATGAAAAGAGGACCCAGAATTTACCAAGAAATGGTAACGGGTCCTCACAAGATATTTATAATGCGCATTTTAGATATCCTTTCATTTTGAAAAGGGCAGGTTTTTGAGGAATTTATGTTTTGTTGCTTAAATTAAATATTTTAATTATGTTGAGAAATTATTGTTTCAATACGACTTTTTTTTAAGGTGCACAGCACCTCGGTCCCCTTATTAGGGGCGGTGGTAAAGAAACCATTTTCTCAAGAATTAGAAATATATTAAGCAACTTAAAATTATTATAACATATTAAAAATTAAATTCAAGTAAAAAAATTTTGACATTTTAGCTTAAAAAAGCTAAAATAATCTTATAATTAAGCAGCAAATATTAATTTATGACAAATAAAAAAGATAAAAATAAAGAAAATTCTCTCAAGAGCGAAGTTGCCAGACAGGAAGAAAAAATTCTTGAATTTTGGGATAAAGCCGAGATTTTTAAACAATCAGTAGAAAAAAAAGCGCCTAACGGCGACTATGTTTTTTATGACGGCCCGCCCTTTATTACCGGTTTGCCGCATTACGCTACATTGTTGCCAAGTATAGCCAAAGACGTGGTGCCTAGGTTTTGGACAATGAAAGGATATCATGTAGAGCGTGTTTGGGGTTGGGATTGTCATGGTTTGCCTGCGGAAAATAAGGTGGAAAAAGAATTGGGTTTGAAAAATAAAAAAGATATTGAAGAACTTGGGGTTAATAAATTTGTAAATGCTTGCCGTGATTATGTTACCACGGGTTCAGAACAATGGGAGTGGTATATTAAGCGTATTGGCCGCTGGGTGGATATGAAAAATGCCTACAAAACAATGGATTTAAAATTTATGGAAAGCGTAATTTGGGCTTTTAAAGAATTGTATAATAAAGGTTTAATTTATGAGGATTATCGTTCTTCTTTGCATTGTCCTCGCTGCGCGACCCCGCTTTCAAAATTTGAAATTACAATGGATGCTGGTTCGTATAAAGATGTTAAGGATGATTCGGTTATTGTTAAGTTTAGAATTAAGGATCAGGAATCAGGAATTAAGGACGTTAAAGGAGATATTTATATTTTAGCTTGGACAACTACACCATGGACTTTGCCGGGAAATTTGGCTTTGGCGATTAGAGAAGATATTAAGTATGTATTAGCTAAAGTTACTAAACATAAAGATTGGGACGGTGAAGGGCCAATACCATTTATTTCAGATTCTAAAATTGAATATTTTATAATTGCCAAAAATAAATTTGATTTAGTTTTAGGGGAATATTCACCAGAAATTATTCAAGAAATCAAGGGCAAAGAATTAATTGGATTGAAATATGAGCCGTTGTTTGATTTGGAAAACAAAGAAATTTTTGAAAATAAAAATACATATAAAATATATCACGGAGATTTTGTTTCTACTGAGGAGGGGACGGGAGTTGTGCATATTGCGCCGAACTTTGGTGAAGATGATTTTAAATTTGGCAAAAAATATGAATTACCAATGGTTGATTTGATGGATGAGATGGGGCACTATACAAAATTGGCAGGCAAAGAATGGAATGGATTATATTTTAAAAAAGTTAATACAAAAGTTTTAGAAATATTGGGTGATAAATTATTTTTAAAAGAATTATATGAGCATTCATACCCTTTTTGTTATCGCTGTGATAGCCCTTTAATTTATAAGACTCAAAAGGCCTGGTATTTGCGAATTTCAGAAATTAGAAATAAAATGCTTAAGGCAAATAAAAATATTAATTGGGTGCCAGAATACTTTAAAGATGGCAGATTCAAATATAATTTGAAAAACGCACCGGATTGGTGTTTGTCTCGTTCCCGTTATTGGGGTTCGCCAATTCCGGTTTGGCGCTGCACTAAGTGCGATGAAATTAAAGTTGCGGGCTCAATAGAAGAGATTGAAAAATTAAGTAATAAAAAAATTAAAGATTTACATAGGCCGGCAATTGATAAAATTGAGTTTAAATGTAAAAAATGCAAAAGTAAAATGAAACGAGTAGTTGAGGTTTTGGATTGTTGGTTTGAATCAGGATCAATGCCTTTCGCGCAATTTCATTATCCTTTTGAACGAAAAAAGGAATGGAAAAATATTCTTCCGGCAGATTTTATTATTGAATATACGGGTCAATTAAGAGGCTGGTTTTATTATTTGCATGTTCTAGCTAATGCGTTATTTGATTCTTTGGCATTTAAAAATGTAGTTGTGTCAGGCGTGCTTGCGGGAACAGATGGGCGTAAAATGAGCAAGTCATACGGTAATTATCCTGATCCAAAAAGTACTTTAGATAAATACGGAGCTGACGCGCTTAGATTGTATTTTATGACAAGTTCAATTATGGCAGGGGATGACACAACTTTAAGCGAAAAAGATATTCAGGATGATTTGCGAAAAAATGTTATGCTTCTATGGAATGTCGTTAAATTTTATAGCATGTTTTGCGATAATGAAAAAGATATAAAAGAAGATTTAAAATTAGAAAATATTTTAGATAAATGGATTGTTGCCAGATTAAATCAGGTAATTAAAGAAATTACCGATAATATGGAGAAATATAATTTACCCAGAGCGGCGCGTCCGATTACAGGGTTTATTGATGATCTGTCAACTTGGTATATACGCCGTTCACGAGGTCGTTTTAAAGGTGATGATGAAAATGATAAAAATCAGGTTTTAAAAACAACCAAGTATGTTTTAATAACATTTTCTAAGGCAATCGCGCCAATTATGCCGTTTATAGCCGAGCAGGTTTGGCAGAAAGTTACGGGATATGATTTTAAGAACAAGAATGAATCAGTTCATCTTGAAAAATGGCCCAGCAGATTATATAGAGATAACGACTCGGAATGGGTTGGCATACCAAAAGGAAAGAAAGTTAAAACAAAAAGTGGAGCCCTTGTGTCTAACGGAAAAGCTATGCCAAAAGACGAAGTTGAAGTATTGCATAAAATGGAAGTTGTTAGAAAAATTGTTGAATTGGGATTGGCAAAAAGAGATGAGGCCGGGATTAAAGTAAGACAGCCGCTTGGTAAGTTAAAAGTTAAAAGTAGAAAGTTAAAAGTAGGAGAAGAATATATAGATTTAATTAAAGATGAATTAAATATTAAAATTGTAGAGACACAAAATTTTGTGTCTTTTTCCGGAGAAAATGATATTAAGGTGGAGTTGGACACAAGATTAACTAATGAATTAAAGCAAGAAGGTATAAAAAGAGAGATAGTAAGAACCGTAAACAGTATGCGTAAGAATATTGGCTTAACAATAAATAATAGAATAGTCTTATTTTGGCAGAGCGAGAATCAAAATATAATTCAAGCAATAAAAAAATATTCCAATGATATTCGCGGTGATGTTTTAGCTGATGAAATAAAAAATGAAAAAAGCGACATGATTGATATTCAAAAAGAAATAAATTTGGATAATGGAATATTATTTTTAGGAATAAAAAAGAAATAGTTTTTATTTTATGCCAAAAACAAAAGCCTTGGTTTTATTTTCCGGCGGTTTGGACTCAATTCTGGCTGTTAAGATGCTTCAGGCGCAAAAAATAGAAGTAACAGCTGTTTGTTTTACCAGTAATTTTTTTAATGCCGAGCTGGCCAAAGAGTCAGCCAAAAATTTAGGTATTAAGATTATTGTTAAGGATATTTTTGAGGCTGAACTCAAACTGGTTAAGAATCCTCCCCATGGACATGGCAAGCACTTGAATCCATGCATTGATTGCCACGCCATAATGATACGCCTGGCCGGTGAGATCGCGCGAAAACAGGGCTTTGATTTTGTGGCTACCGGCGAAGTTTTGGGCCAGCGTCCTTTTTCACAAAATAAAAAAGCCTTGGAAAAAGTAAAAGATTTGTCAGGCGTGGATGTTGTGCGGCCTTTGTCCGCGAAATTATTAGATGAAACCGAGATTGAAAAAAATAAAATATTGATCAGAGGCCTTTTGGGAAGAATTCGCGGCAGGAGCAGGGAAGATCAAATTGAGCTGGCGCGCAAGTATAAATTAAAAAATTATCCCTTGCCGGCCGGCGGCTGTTTGTTAACTGATCCAGAATTTAGCAAGCGATTAATAAAATTACTGGACAACTATCCTGATTGTGATATTAATGATGTTGAGATTATTAAGAACGGCCGGGTGTTTTGGCTAAAAGCTAAAGGGAACGTTTTTGTTTTAGCGGTTATCGGGCGTAATCATGAAGAAAGTGAGAAG
Organism: Candidatus Falkowiibacteriota bacterium; assembly: GCA_030636285.1. The sequence continues at coordinate 5,376 of DAOVXE010000034.1, forward strand.
CTTAAAAAACTTGCCAAAAAGGGTGATTTTATTGTAGAATTAAAAGAGATAACCGGTCCAAGCACTTTGGTCAGATCTATAAATTTAAAGAAAGCAGTAGCTTTTAAAAGCAATTATTACATACAGATCCCCAAAATTTTAAGCTTGGGCAAATTAAGGCTTAGCGAGCCTAAGAATTTTGAGCAAATATTTGATGTTATTTGCCTTTTGACCGGATATTATTCTACCAAAGCCAGAAACAAGGAGGTGGAATTAATAGTTAAAAATTTTTAATTTTATTAATATTATGGCTTTTGTTGCTAATACCAGGGAAAATATAAAAGTTGATATTGTTAAAATAGTTAATGATATTTTTAAGCAGGCTATTGATCTTGGAGCAAGCGATATTCATATTGAATCAACTTACGCGGGAATGGTGATCCGCTATCGGGTGGATGGCACATTAAAAGTAATATCAGAAGGCGATAAAATGCTTAGGGATTTTATAATATCAAGAATCAAAGTTATGGCTCTCCTAAAGACTACCGGATTGCCCCAGCCACAGGAAGGTAATATTAAATTCAAGCAAGGCGATATTGACGTTGATATGCGAATTTCTATTTTTCCCACCAGCTCCGGGGAATGCGTGGTTATTCGGGTACTGGAAACCGATAAATATTTCGGTGATTTTTGTGAATTAGGCCTTTTAGATGAACAGGTAAAAGCGATTGAAAAAATTATCAAGCAGCCTTATGGTTTGGTATTGGTTACCGGGCCCAATGGCAGTGGCAAATCCACTACTTTGTTCACGATTTTAAATCGCTTGAATGAGCCGGGGAAGAGCCTGGTAACTTTGGAAGACCCGGTGGAAAGAAAGATTGATATGGTGCGCCAAACAAATATTAATCCTGATATTAATCTTACTTTTGCCAGCGGCCTTAGATATTTGCTCCGCCAGGATCCGGATATTATTATGGTTGGGGAGATCCGGGACAAAGAAACCGCGCAAATTGCGGTGCAGGCCGCCATTACCGGGCATTTAGTACTAGCCACCATTCATACCAACGACGCGGCCGGAGCGGTAGTGCGGATGATCAATATGGGTGTAGAGCCGTTTCTTCTCTCAAGCGCTCTCAAGTTTGTGACGGCCCAGCGCTTGGCCCGGGTCAATTGCCCGCATTGCAAAAAAGAGTATGAACCGCCACTGGAACTTTTAAAGCGGATTGACGCCCCTCAGAGCATTAAATTTTACCATTCAGACGGCTGCGGTGAATGCAACAATGAAGGGGTAAAAGGCAGAATCGGCGTTCATGAGTTAATAGTGGTTACCAAAAAAATTCAGGATTTAATACTGCTAAAACCATCAGACGAACAGATTAACAAAATAGCAATAGATGAAGGCATGACCACTCTTAGGCAGGCCGCTTTGCAAAAAGTATATGACGGAACTATCAGCATTGAAGAGGCGATAAGGCTTACCGAATAACTCTTACGAATTACGAATCTTTTACGAATTTACGAATATTGAAAATTATAGATAAAAAAATATAATAATTATATTTAGCATATAAATAAGTGACCTTTAATTTAATACATGCTACATATTATGTGTTGTGTGCTATATGTTACGTGTTATATGTTATGTGCATAATTCTATGGAAATTACATTAATTATTCTTGGTATAGTAGTTGTTGGAGCAGTGATAATTATCGGAATGTATAATTCCCTTATCCGTTTGAAAAACCGGGTGGATGAAGCCTGGAGCGATATTGATGTCCAGCTTAAGCGCCGTTATGATCTGATCCCCAACCTGGTAGAGACCGTGAAAGGCTATGCCGGGCACGAAAAAGAAACTTTGGAGAGTGTTACCAAAGCCCGCAGCCAGGCAATGGCGGCCCAGGAGTCAGGCGATGCTGCGCAGCAGGCAGAAGCGGAAAACATGCTTAGCTCCACGCTTAAATCCATTTTCGCGCTTTCCGAAAATTATCCGGATCTTAAAGCCAACACTAATTTTTTAGAACTTCAGCGCGAGTTAAGCGATACTGAGAACAAGATCCAGGCCAGCCGGCGTTTCTACAACGGCAATGTCCGTGATTTTAACACCAAGCTGGAAATATTCCCCACCAACATTATCGGCAACATATTGGGCTTTAAGTCCCGCGAGTATTTTGAGATTGAAGACGAAAAAGAGCGGGAGAATGTTAAGGTGAAGTTTTAAGGTTACGAATTACGAATCTTTTACGAATCTACGAATAAATAATTGATGATTTAGTATTAAACGGGGTCCGGCAACGGACTCCGCTTTAGTAATTATGGCATTAGGAAACAATAAAAGTTTAAATGCGGTTTATAAAATGCATTCTATTGACAGCTC
>DAOVXE010000057.1 GCA_030636285.1 Candidatus Falkowiibacteriota bacterium
ATTCCGCAATTGACTTTTGAAATTTATGAAAAAGACAAGCTGCAAATGGTTAACGGATATATGGGCGTTGCCATCAGTTATGGTGATAATATTGAGGTAATTCCGGCTGTTAAACGGAACACCAGCGATTTGGAATATCAAATAACAACCGCTATTAAAAAAGTAACCGTGGATGAGATCGCGACAATCGGCTACTTAAGCTCGCATGGAACCCATAGCCTTGCCGAAAGCCTAAGAGCGGCTGATCAGGGCCTTAGGGAGCTGTATTCAATAAGAGAAGTTGTTTTAAGTGATCCGCCAGCCGGCGGAGAGCCAAGTATTGCCGAGGATATTGACACTTTGTTGATCGTTGGTCCTAAGGAAAAATTTAACGATGATCAACTGCGCGCGATAAACGCGTTTGTGGTTCGCGGCGGCGCTTTGCTGGTTCTGCTGGACGGCGTGTCAATCGGCCAGGGCCTGGTAGCCAACAAAAACAATACCGGCTTGGATATTTTGCTTAATCAATACGGAATTAGCCTTAATCAGGATTTGGCAGCTGATAAGCGCAGCGGAGTGGCTTCATTTACCCAGGGTTTTATGACTTTTTCCAGTAATTATCCTTTTTGGCCCAAGATTACCAGCGATGGATTTAATCAGGACTCAAGCGCGGTGTCAAATCTGGAAAATGTGGTTTTGCCCTGGGCCAGCAGTATTGAGGTTGATACTGCCAGGATCAGTGAAGACAGCTTTAAATATTTAGCCTTTACCACCAGCCAGGGCTGGCGTATAAGCGATAACTTTAATATTTTACCAAATGGTTCAGTTGTGCCGCAAGGCGAGCAAAAGCGCTATAATTTGGCGCTGGCCGTGAACGGTACTATTGCTAACGCGTATCCGGAAGAAGGAGCGCCGGAAAATATAAATGGAAAAATTTTAGTTGTAGGGGACAGCGATTTTATAACCGACGGATTTCTCCGCAATAATCCGGATAATTTAATTTTATTTCAGAATTTGGTTGACACTTTAAGCTTTGATGAGGATCTTATCAGTATCCGCTCCAAGGGCGTAACCAGCCGGCCGATCAAAGAGCTTTCGGACAGTTCACGAACAGCAATTCGTTATTTGAATATATTCGGTTTGACAATGCTGGTGATCGCTTTTGGTATGTTTAGGTATTTTATAAGGAGAAGAAGCCGGTTTGTAGACGAGATATAAGTTACGAATTACGAAAATGTTACGAATTACGAATCATTACTAATTTCAAATATTTATTTAAGCAACTGTCATTCTGAGCCGTAGGCGAAGAATCCCGTGGATATAGAGACGAGATCCTTCGTCGCTATGCTCCTCAGGACGACAACGATTTTTTACTATTCGTAAATTCGTACTAATTCGTAATTCGTAACCATATGAGAGTATTAAAATTTGGGGCAGTGTGGTGCAAAGAGTGCCTGGTAATGCGCCCGATGTGGGAAGAGATTGAAGCAGCCATGCCTGATCTAAAAACTGAATATTATGACGCTGACCTGAATACGGAAGAGGTAAAAAAATACAAGGTAGAAAATATACCGGTATTTATTTTTTTGGACAAAAACGACAATGAAATATTGCGCCTTAACGGCGTTCAGAACAAGGAGAATTTAATTAAAACAGTCAAGGAGAATATTGATAGATAAACATATGAATAAGAAGAATTTATTTTTAGCAGGGATTTTAGTCGCGTTGATCGTAATTGCTTTTGTGAGCGAAGGGCCGTTTAAGGATTGGCGGATCAAATCAGGCAAAACAGAAAATATATTAGCTGCAGTTGATTTTAGCCAGGTCAGCAAAATAGATATTAAAAGACCGGGCGAATCGTTTACTATGGAAAGAGCCGGGGATAGGTGGAAAATAGTTGATACTAAGGATTTTTACGTCCAGGATAGCATAATAGAGGGTATAGAGCTAACTCTAAACACGGCAAAAGAAACAAACGCCCTATTAGTAAGCGAAAATGTTGAAAAAAAGGATGATTTTGAGGTTAACGAAAGCGGAACCATTGTCAGCCTTAAGCAAGGCGACGCGTTGCTGCATGAATTTATAGTTGGGAAAGTAAGCAATGATTTCAGAAGTACTTATATAAGCAAGGCGGATACTGATAAAACATATTTGATCAAAGCTAATTTGAATTCGGCTTTTTCACGTAGTGATTGGTATGACCCGGTAATATTTGAAAGTGATATAGAAAAAATAACCAAGATCAGATTCCAGCATCCGACCATGGAATTCACTGTTGAGAAACTGGAAGATGAGTGGCAGGGAACTTTGCCTTACGGTTTTGGTGTTGATGAAGAAAAAATTAAATCAATATTGGAGATGATGGCCAATTTAGCGGCGACTGATATTCCTCAGCAGACTTTTGATAACGCCGGTTTTGATAAGGATGTAATTATTGTCCAGGCTACGGGCGAGGAGATTGATAACACGATCATGATCGGCGGTCCGCAGGCTGTTGACGCGGATGAAGAAGTTGATTTGGAAGATATTCCGCACTATGCCAAGCGCGCGGATAGTGATAATATTTATTTAATTACAGCTGAACAAAAAGAATTATTAGATATTAGAATTCAGGATTTGAGATAAACTTAGAAACTGTTTTAAAAGTCTCTTAGATATAAAAGACGTGGATTATTCGTAATTTTACGTCTTTTTTTATTGGTTTAGTTGTGTTATAATTAACTCATGTTACGCACTTATCACGTAAATAAAGTTATAATTAATGTAATTTAAACAAAAACGAGGATAAAAACAAGTTTTATCTTAGCATTTTTGTTTAAATTACATTAATTATAACTTTTTCTAAGGTCAAGTTATGCCCAAAGGGCACTAACAGTAGTCGGGAATATTCAAATTCCTTGACTGAAAAATATTTAGTGCGTAAGGTGAGTTATTAATTATTTTATTTTAAATTATGCAATACAATTTTATTACTGTCGGAGGTTCTACCGAAGATATTACGGTTTTTACCCGCGAGGGCATAGTCATAGAGAATAAGGACAATATTTTGCAGCAGCGTTTATTCGCCTTTGAATACGGCGCTAAATTGCAGGTTGATCAAGCTTATTCAACCTTTGGCGGCGGAGCCGCGAACGCGGCTGTTTGTTTAGCCAAGCTCGGGTTAAAGGCGGCGGCGCTGGTAGCGCTTGGTGAAAATGGGCGGGGCGAGAGAATAATAGAAAATTTTCGTGCCAGTAAAGTTGACACAGGATTGATCCAGCGAATTAAGGGCGAAGTAAGCGGCTTTTCTTTTCTTTTGGCCGGGCAAGAGCACGAGCATGTGATTTTTTCAAACCGGGCCGCTAATAAAAAATTATCAATTAGCCCCAGAGAGATCAAGGCCCTGGATTCTGCCAGCTGGGTGTATATAACTTCTCTATCAGGGAAGTGGCGGGAAGTATTAAATAATGTATTCAAAACCAAATCCAGGATTGCCTGGAATCCCGGGCATGTTCAGCTGCATGCCGGTTTTAAAGCGATTGGCAAGTATTTAAAAAAGACAACCGTGCTTAGCGTAAACAAGGATGAAGCGATTGAATTGGTAGTAACTAATCCCAAATACAAAAAAAAGGATAAGCGCTGGCTTAACAATGTTAGAAATTTACTTAAAGCGATCAAGGAATGCGGAGTGAAAATCGTGGTTATTACCAAAGGGAAATACGGCGCTGACGTTTATGACGGAAAGAAATTTTATCATCAGGATATTTTGCAAGAGCGCCGCAGGATGGACACGACCGGGGTCGGCGATGCTTTTGGCTCAACTTTTGTGGCCGGTTTAGAGCTTTTTAATAACAACATTCCCAAGGCCATGTATATGAGCGCCAAGAATACGGCTTCAGTTATCAGTCTGCAAGGGGCGCAGAACGGCCTGTTGACCAGACGGACGATTTTGAAAGGATATAAACGGTAGTTATCATTTATGATTAAACGTCTATTCTCTAGTTCCATAAACAGTATCACGATCGCGGCGCTATTTATAGCGCTGTCTTCGCTTGTTAGCCGGTTTTTGGGCATATTCCGCGACCGGATCCTGGCCGGTGAATTTGGCGCCGGCGACATACTGGATATTTATTATACGGCTTTTCGCGTTCCGGATTTGATCTTTAATTTGTTGGTTCTGGGCGCTCTTTCTGCCGGCTTTATCCCGATATTCGTTAATTTGCTTAAAGGTAAAAAAACCAGGATAAAAGGCTTGGTATTTGGCTCTAAACATAAAGAAGCCTGGTATCTGGCAAATAATATTCTTAATATTTTACTCTTGTCTGTCGCGGTTTTATCGGTTTTTGGGATTATATTTGCTCCGGCTTTGATCAAAGTGTTGGCTCCAGGGTTTTCTTTAAGTAAGCAGGCTTTAACGGCTGATCTTACCCGGATTATGTTTTTGTCGCCTATTTTACTCGGAATATCCAGTATTCTGGGCGGCGTACTGCAGTCATTTAAGCGTTTTTTTATTTATTCTTTGGCGCCAATTTTATATAATATCGGAATTATTGTCGGCGCTTTATTTTTTGCGCCTCTCTGGGGAATTTACGGCCTGGCCTGGGGAGTGGTTCTCGGCGCCTTGCTCCATATGCTTATTCAGTTGCCGGCTGTGATCAAGCTGGGATTCAGGTATCGTTTGATAATTGATTTTAAAAATAAACAAGTAAGGGAAATCGGGCGATTGATGATACCCAGAACCATGAGCCTGGCAATATCACAGATCAATTTATTGGTAATTACAATTATTGCCTCTACTTTGGCCAGCGGCTCAATCGCGGTATTTAATTTTGCCAATAATTTGCAATCGTTTCCGATTGGAATATTCGGGATATCTTTCGCGGTCGCGGCTTTTCCCACTATTTCAGCGATCGCCTTTGACAAGCCAAAGCTGATCAATAATTTTTCCAAAGTGATCCGGCAGATCCTTTTTTTTATTGTGCCGGCGACCGTATTGCTCCTGACTTTGCGCGCCCAGATAATCCGGGTAATTCTCGGGACAGGGCAGTTTAACTGGGAAGACACTTTGCTTACGATCCATACCCTGGGATTTTTTACCCTGTCTTTATTCGCCCAAGCGTCCATACCGCTGTTAGCGCGCGTTTTTTACGCCCGGCACAATTCGTTAACACCTTTTTACATCGGCCTTTTTAGCGCTTTGATAAATTTAATTTTATCGCTGGTTTTGGTAAGAATATTGGGAGTAGCCGGCCTGGCTTTGGCATTTTCCATTGCCAGTATTATTAATTTTATTATTCTTTGGCTTTTTCTCCGCGCTGAGATCAAATCTTTGGATGAAGACAGGATTCTTTTTTCCACTATCAAATTTTCCGCCGCGGCTTTGGCCAGCGGTGTTGCTATCCAGGGGGTGAAGCTGGTTATCTGGCCTTATACTGACATGACCCGGACATGGGGGGTGTTTACCCAGGGATTTACCGCCGGCGTATCCGGAATATTGGTTTATCTGGCTTTTTGTTCGTTTTTGAAAAGCGAAGAATTTATTGATTTTCGAAATTCGGTGAGACGGCGCTTGCAGGGAAAGAAAGTTACGACC